>JAQGHJ010000664.1 GCA_028288905.1 Phycisphaerales bacterium
CCGGCCCGGCCGGCCTCCTCCCGCTCCAACTCGATCACCCGGTCCGGCGTCGGCACGTACGCCTCGCCGCTCGTGAGCACCTCCCGCCCGTTCACCCGCAGGCTCACGCGGTAGTCGACGTTCATGAATTCCAGCCGCACCGGCGAACCGCCCGCCAGCTCCGGCACGTCGACCGGGCCGAACGTCTTCACCGGCTGGCCGTTCTGCCGCGTCCAGTCGACCTGCACCTTGCCCGGCGTGGCCCGGGCGACGAACACGTCGTCCCGTTTGGTCAGCGTCATCGCGAACGGCCCGTCCCCGGCCTGGCGGGTGTAGAAGCAGGCCAGCTTCAGGTCGCCGACCACGTTCCGCGGGACGAACCGGGTGCCGCCGCGGATCTGGTCGTAGGCGAGATAGTCGGTAAACGCGAACGTCTCCGGGTTGGCGGTCGGATCGAACCCCAACTTGCCGCCACCGCCTAGGTCGTCGAAGTGGAACACGCGGGCCCGCCCGCGGGCGGCACCGGGCAGGTTCTGGCCAACGTCCCACCCGCCGCCGCCTGCGGCACCGCCGCCACCGGCCGCCACCGGGGTCCACGGCTGCCGCCACGGGTCGCCGCCGCGCTGCCCCGGCCCGACGCCTTCGGGCAGGTGCGGCAGCCGGTCGTTGTCGTACACGTCCCGCCACAGGGCGTCCTGGGCGTACGCCGGCTTTGGCTGCACTTTGAACGTCCGCAGGAACGCCGCCCGGGCGACCGGGTCGGTTAGGTCGCCGGCCGGCACGGCCGTGCTGGCGTAGATGTCACCGTCGAGCATCACGATGCTCTCGCCCGGGCGGCCGATCAGCCGCTTGATGTAGTTCGTCGTGTACCGCGGGGCGTTCTCGACCAGGTCAGGGGCCTTGAACACGACCACGTCCCACCGCCGCGGGTCGTGCATCAGGTACCGGTACTTCAGCACGAGGATCCGATCCCCGTAGTGTACCGGCGGCTTCTCCCGCGTGTCCTCGTCGATTTCCGACGCCCCTGGCACGGCGTACCCGCAGTTCGGGCACCGTACGTCTTGGCCGATCGTCCCTGGGGCCCGGGACGGGATGTTCATGTCCGCGCCGGTCGAGTAGTTGACGGTGTACTGGTACCCGCAGTCGGTGCAGGTGAACCGCATGTGCGCCCCGAGCAGGGTTGGGGCCATCGACCCGGTCGGGATCACGAATGCCTCAACGACGAACGCCCGGAACACGAACGCCAGGATGAAGGCGACGAGGATCGACTCGACCGTCTCCTTCACCCCGCCCTCCGGGTGCCGGGCAGCCGCGGCGGTCGGCGGCGAGGGCGGGAGGACGACAGGCCGGCCGGCCGGCGCGAGGGGGGTCGGGACCGACGTCGGGGCGGCAACGGCGGCGGGTATGAGCGGGGCACCTTTGTCCACGGGCATGGGGCGGAGTCTACGCGAGAGGGTTTCGGGCGGACAGGGCGACCGCTCGCCCGGCACGGGTGGCGGTCCGGATACGATCCGTCCGATGCCGCGACAACACCTCCGCTGGATTCCATGGGTCGCCGTCTGGGCCGGCAGCACGGCCGTTTACCAGTTCCTCATGCGGGCCGGCGACGCGGGGTGGCTCGCGGCCCGGTTGTCGATCGTGGCGATGGTGCTAACTGGAGTCGGGTGCCTCGTCATCATCTGGTTGAACGCCGCCCGCCGCCGTCGCCGCGTCCGAGCGGCGGAATGCCCGACCTGCGGCTACGACTTGCAGGCGACCCCCGGCCGTTGCCCAGATCGCGGGACTGCCGCGGCGGAGGTGGCCTGACTCGCGCCCAAGCTTATCCCGCGCAGCATGTTATGCCTGAGGTGGCGAGCGGGAGACGACGGCCGGCTCAAGAAAAGCGTCCGGACAGTCCGATCTTCCCCTTGCAGGTCCGACATTTTATCGGACGCTACCCGAACCGCGCGGCTCCGATCCGCCGCGGCCGCCCGTACCTCGTTCGTAGGAACACACCGCCATGAAGGGCCAGACCATTCTCGTCACCGGCGCGGCCGGGTTCATCGGGTCGCACTCGGCCGAGGCGCTGATCGACCAGGGGTACCGGGTCGTCGGCGTCGATAACTTCTGCGACTTCTACGACCGGTCGTGGAAGGAGATGAACCTCAAGAGCGTCGGGCAGGGGATCGACGTCGAAGAGATCGACATCACCGACGGCACGGCCATCGACCGCCTCGTCGGCAAGGCCAAGCCGGTCGCCATCCTGCACCTGGCCGCGATGGCCGGCGTCCGCCCGAGCATCGAGCAGCCGGCGTACTACGCCCGGGTGAACGTCGAGGGCACGACGCACCTGCTCCAGGCGGCCGTCAAGCACAAGGTGAAGAAGTTTCTGTTCGCCTCCAGCTCCAGCGTGTACGGCAACACGAGCAAGGTGCCGTTCCAGGAGGAGGACGCCGGCTACGAACCCGTCAGCCCGTACGCGGCCACCAAGCGGGCCGGCGAGCTGCTCTGTTACACGTTCTGGCACCTTTACAAGATGCCGACGAGCTGCCTGCGGTTCTTCACCGTGTATGGACCCCGGCAGCGCCCCGACCTGGCGATCCACCAGTTCACACGGCTTATCAGCCGCGGCGAGCCGGTGCCGGTCTTCGGCGACGGCACCACCAGCCGCGACTACACGTTCGTCGAAGACACCGTCTCCGGCATCATGGGCGCACTCGACCA
>JAQGHJ010000792.1 GCA_028288905.1 Phycisphaerales bacterium
GGGCGACGGTGCCGCCGGCAACCCGGGCCGGCCCGCGGGAGGCGGCGTGGGCGTACGGGTCGGGCGGCAGGCTCCCGGTGGCGGGCGCGGCGGCGACGGCCGCCAGCGATGAAACCGGTACGCGAACGGGGACCCGGCCGAGAGTCTGATCCCCCTGGCCGGCCGGGCTAGGCGTCGCGTCCACCCGCAGCCGCGGCACCGACTGGCGAAACAGCGACCCTGCCCGCCCTAGCCCGCCGACGGCCGCCTTTAGGTCGTGGAGCAACGTGTCGATCGCGCGGACGGCGGCGGAATTTCGGACGGCGTCCGTCGACCCGGCGAGTGCCGTGCCGGTCGACAGCAGCAGCAGCGGGACGAGCGCTTTCCCGTGCCCGGCCAGCGTGCCGACGGCACACGCCCGGAGGGTGGCCGAGATGCGGTTCGACAGCCCGGCCACCACGGCCGAGTGACTCGTCAGCCACGCCGACGCCCCCGACCCGCTGCCCCCGGCGACGGCGGACCCGCCCGCCCAAGCAGCCGACGCCGCCTGCGCCGGCGGCCCGGCGTACACCGCGTTCGCCAGCCCGGCCACGATCGCGTCGGCCACCGACAGGCACACGAGCGGCCCGCCGACGCCGACGATCCCCCGGTCCCGAAGCCGGCCGCCGAGCATCTTCCGCGCCCGGAACAGCCGGACCGCCAGCGCCTTGGCGTTGCTCTTGAGCTCGACCGCGATCTGCTCGGTCGACAGCCCGCCGAAGTAGTACAGCACGAGCGGGGTGCGGTAGTGGACCGGCAGCCGGTCGACCTCGTCCCGGAGCATCTGCTTCAGCTCGTCCATCGAGGCGTCGTCGGCCGGGTGGCCGCACTTCTTCTCCTGCTCCGTGATCGCGGCCTTGGCCTGCTCGCGGGTCTGGCGGCGAGTGCGGCTGCGGCGGAGGTCGACGGCCGTCGTCTTGGCCACCTGCTGGAGCCACGGCCCGACCCGCGGCACCCCGGCCGCCGACCGGACGTACGTCGCCAGCTTCAGGAACGCGGCCTGGGTGGCGTCCTCGGCGTCGTGGGCGTTGCGGGTGACCCGGTAGCAGACGCCGTACACCATGCCCGAGTACCGGCGGACGACCTCCTCGAACGGGACCGGGTCCCCGGTCCGCTCGAACTCGAGCAGCAGGTCCTCGGCGGTCTTGGGCGGCGGCGGGGGTCGGTGAGTCACGGAGTCTGGGCCCTTCCCTGGTCGGCTAACATAACGCCGCGCGGGCGGGCGGGATTACAACGACAGTTCTCCGCATCGGGGTCTGGCCGGGCGGGTGCCGAGGGCGGGCAGCCCGCCGCGGGACTGCGAACGTACATGGGAAGCTGGGCGGTCCTCGATGTGGCACGGGTTTCCAGCCCGTGCGGATCGGCCGGGAGCGGCGAGCCCACACGCCGTCCCACGTCTTGACCCGGACACACGGGTTGGAAACCCGTGCCGCGGCAGACCCGTCCGAACCTTCGAACGGCATTGAGAATACCGTCACGGCCGAGCGGCGACGACCAGCCCGGTTCCGGGCGGCCGCCCTTAGCGGACCGGCGGCGGCCGGCTGCGCGGGCGGGTAAGATCGTGCCGAATGTTCCGCCATGTGCCGGCCGTCGTCTCGCTCGTGTCGTTCGTGCTGTGTCTCGGCGCGTGCGCGCTGTGGGTGCGGAGCTACCGGGCGCACGACATGGTGAAGCTGCTGCCCGCGTCGGCCGCCTGGCAGGTGCGAGCCAGTTCGTTCGTCGGCCTGGCCAGCATCGAAATCGTTCAGGCCGACTCGGCCGATCCGGAGCGGCCGGGTTGGGACGTCCTTGCCGACTTCAACGATGACCCGGGGCTGGCCACCCACGTAGCAAGCTACTTTCGAAGGAACGGGTGGGGCCTAGGCTTCGACGTCGCGGTACCCGGCCCGGTACTGTCGTCGGCGGGACTGCCGGGCTCTTACTGGCTGCAGGCCCCGCTTTGGTTCTTGGCCGCCATGGCCGCGCTGGCACCGGCGGGATGGTTTGCCGGACGCTGGCGGGTGTCGCGACGGAAGCGGATCGGCCGTTGCCACGTCTGCGGCTACGACCTCCGCGCTACCCCCGGCCGGTGCCCGGAGTGTGGGGCCACCCCGGAGCCGAATCCGGCTCCGAAATGAACCCTCACCGGCTGGCGCTGCCGGTTTGACACCCATCCGGTCGCGCATAGACTCGCCCCCGGCGGGGCCGGGACCGGACGTCTCGGCCGCCAACGCCCACGTCCCGACGCCGCCCTCGGCGGCCGGGCGGGCCTGCCGAGCGAGACATTCAAGGGAGCGCACCGCCCGCCGGGCCGCCGGCCGGGCGCCGCCAGAGAACGACCATGAGCCTGAGCATCGAGTTCATCCAGGGCCGGCAGATCCTCGACTCCCGCGGCAACCCGACCGTCGAGGTGGACGTGGTGCTGGAGGACGGCACGGTCGGCCGGGCCGGCGTGCCCTCGGGGGCCAGCACCGGCGAGCACGAGGCGGTCGAACTCCGGGACGGCGGCAAGGAGTACCTCGGCAAGGCCGTCACCAAGGCCGTCGAGAACGTGAACACCAAGATCGCCCCCGAGCTGATCGGGCTCGACCCCCGCGACCAGGAGCACATCGACCACCTGATGATCGAGCTCGACGGGACACCGAACAAGGCGAAGCTGGGTGCGAACGCGATCCTCGGCGTGTCGCTGGCCGTCGCCAAGGCGGCGGCCGAGGCGTCGGGGCTGCCGCTGTACCGCTACTTGGGCGGGCCGGGGGCGCGCACGCTGCCGGTCCCGATGATGAACATCCTCAACGGCGGCAAGCACGCGGACAACACCGTCGACTTCCAGGAGTTCATGATCCAGCCGTGGGGCTTCAACTCGTTCAGCGAGGCGATGCGGGCCGGCGTCGAGATCTACCACGCCCTCAAGAAGATCCTGCACAAGGCCAAACTATCAACGGCCGTCGGCGACGAGGGCGGGTTCGCCCCGGACCTGAAGGACAACGAGGACGCGCTGAAGTATATCGGCGAGGCCGTGACGGCCGCCGGGTACGAGTTCGGCAAGCAGGTGTTCGTCGCCCTCGACCCGGCCGCCTCCGAACTCTGGGACCACGAGAAGAAGGGGTACAAGTTCTTCAAGAGCGCCCCGGACAAGATCCTGTCCAGCGAGCAGATGGCCGACTACTGGAGCAAGTGGGTCGAGAAGTACCCGATCCGCAGCATCGAGGACGGGTTCGCCGAGAACGACTGGGCCGGCTGGAAGCTGTTCACCGACCGGGTCGGCTCCAAGGTGCAGCTCGTCGGCGACGACCTGTTCGTGACGAACGTGGAGTTCCTGCAGAAGGGGATCACCACGAAGACGGCCAACAGCATCCTCGTGAAGGTGAATCAGATCGGCAGCCTGAGCGAGACCTTGGCGGCCGTGAACCTGGCGATCCGCAACGGCTACTCGGCCGTCCTCTCGCACCGCAGCGGCGAGACCGAGGACGCGACGATCGCCGACATCGCCGTGGCCACGAACTGCGGCCAAATCAAGACCGGTGCTCCGGCCCGGAGCGACCGGGTGGCCAAGTACAACCAGCTGTTCCGCATCGAGGAACAGCTCGGCGACCGGGCCGTGTACGGCGGGACGTTCTGGAACAAGTGACAGAAAAGAAGGTCTGAAGTGTGAAGGCTGAATTCTGAAAGGGGAACGGAGAGGCCTCAAACGCCAGTTCCCCTTTCAGAATTCAGCCTTCACACATCAGACTTTTCCACGTCTTCCGGCCCC
>JAQGHJ010000793.1 GCA_028288905.1 Phycisphaerales bacterium
GGGGCCCGCGCGACTCTTCGCGCGGGCCCCGCCCGTTGGTATGTCGTTCGATGCCGGACGTCCTCACGCCTGCGGCGTCGGCGGGACCACCGCGGCAGCCGCCGGCACCGGCGGGACCGGTTGCCCGGTCATGATCGGGGCGAACCCAGCCGACCCGGCGGGGGTGAACGGGGCCGTCGCGGCGGCCGGCGGGCCGAACACGGCCGTATTGGCCTGCAGGTCCCAGAACGCCTGCCGGGCGAGTTCCATCGGCTTCCAGCTCATCACGAACAGGATGATCCCCAGCGCCAGCGAGCCGAGCCCGCCGACGAGTGCGCCCAAGAACCCAATTACGCCCACCCCGATCAGCCCGGTCAGGGCCGCGATGCCGTAGTGAACGAGCAGCGGCGAGTACTTGATGACCGTCCGCCGCACCATCTGGTCCTGGGCGGCGGGGGCGCCGTCCTCCCGGGCCACCTTCAGCTTGAGCGCCATCTTCCCGGGCGACTGTCCGGTGGCGATCTCGATGAACGCGTACCCGCAGACGACCGCCAGGACGAACAGCCCCGCCAGCCGCGGGATCACCAGCGACACGACGATGTTCACGATCACGGCCGCGACGAGCATGGCCACCAGGTCGATTACCCACGCCCCGACCCGGATTCCGAGACCTTTACGTTCCAACATGACGATTCTCCTTCGTTGCCCGTCCGGTCGACCGACCCTGCGTCAGGCCTGCCCGAATGGTTGATGCCAGCCGGCCGGACCGGCTGGGCGACGTGCCCGGGTCCGCGGCGAGACGGAATCATGCTCGCCCGCGGTCGTCTCGACAGCGGACCTAAACAGGGCTGAGTTCGGCACCGACCTTGTGTCGCGGTCCGGCCAATGAGCGGTGCCGGGACACGGGGGCCGGGCAGCCCCCTATTCGTTGACCGCCGCCGGCGATGTGGCATACTCGCCCGTTGGGTCGCCAGCCGGGCATGCGTTTCGCCCGCGGTCGGCGGTCCCGCCTCACACCCCGGAGGGTCGCCCGTGCAGCCGAAGCCCCGCCGTATCCGCCGCGCCCGGTCCCGCCCGCAGGCCCGCCCGGCCGACCTGATCCAGCCGCTTGAATCACGCCGGCTGATGAGCGCGTCGTTCGAGACGGCCGTCCCGATCCCGCTGTCGAGCACACCGACCGGTGACCCGGCCGCCCCGGTCGTCACCGACTTCGACAACGACGGCGACCTCGACGTCGTCGTCGCGTTCCCGGCCCCCAGCGCGATCGACACCGGGTACCTCCAGGTCGGGCTCGGCGACGGGTCCGGCACCTTCGCGTTCGCCGCGGCCATCGACGTCGGGCGGTTCACCGGCCGGCCTGTCGTCGGGGACTTCGACGGCGACGGGCTGTACGACCTGGCGGTGGCCGACGGGTTCGGCGGGCAGGTCAAGGTGCTGCGGAACGCGTCGGACCCGGCCGGGACCGGCGGCGTCGCGTTCGCCCCGGCCGTGGCGTTCCCCGCCGGGGTCAGCCCCGAGCCGCTGGCCGTCGGAGACCTCAACGCCGACGGCCGGGCCGACCTCGCCGTCGGGAACCGGAGCGACAACACCGTCCAGGTCCGGCTCGGGGCCGGCAGCCCGACCGCGCCGCTCGGGGCGGCCGCGACGCTGAACACTGGGACCGACCCGGCCACCCTCGCGGTCGGCGACTTCACGCTCGACGGCAACCTCGACGTGCTCGTCGGGGCCAGCGGCGGGACCGACTCGACGACCGGCGGCGTCCTGCAGGTGTTCGCCGGGAACGGGGACGGGACGCTGAACCCCGCCCCGATCGCCACGGCCGGCCCCCGCGGGGTGACGGCCGTCGGCGACATCAACGGCGACCAAGCCCCGGACGTGATCGTCGGCGTCACCGACCAGGACGTGGCCGACGCGCTGGTGAACAACGGGAACGGCACCTTCACCCTCACCCCCGGGTCGACCGGATCGACGGCGACGAAGACGGGCGTGCTCGCGGACCTGGACGAGAACGACGTGCCCGACCTGCTGACGGCCGTCGGCGGGCGGATCGACGTGCTGTCGGGGAACGGCGAGGGCGGGTTCGGCCAGGCGGTGTCGTTCGACGCCGCCGGCGGGTCCGGCCCGGCCGTCGCGGACGTGACCGGGGACGGCCGGCCGGACGTGCTGACCGTCACGGCCACCCCGGGCACCGCGACCGGGCGGACGATGAACGTCAGCGTCGGCCGGCGGTTCGGCCCGGACCTGACCGTCCAGATCCTGTCGCCCCTGCCGACGTCCGTCATCCTCGGGGCGAAGGGGAAGGTCACGCTCCGGGTCACGAACAACGGGCCCGAGGCCGTCAACCAGCAGGTCCCGGTCCAGCTCGTCGGCAGCACGGACGCCACGGTCGACGACCTCGACCCGCTGTTCCGCCAGCAGCTCGTGAAGCTGAACCTCAAGCCGGGCCGGAGCAAGACGGTCAAGCTGGCGTTCAACTACGAGGCCGACGCCGGCACGTACACGCTCACCGCACGCGTCGACCCGCAGAACGCGACCGGCGACCTGAACCCGTTCGACAACTCCGCGACCGCCCCAACGGCGCTGACGATCGCCCAGCCGTTCATCGACTTCTCCGGCGCGATCCCGGCGGCCCCGCCGGCGACGATCGCGGCCGGGGCCAAGGCGGCGGTGAACGTCGTCGTGACGAACGCCGGGAACACGCTGGCGGCGGGCCGGCTGGACGTCGCCCTGACGGCCAGCCCCGACGCCACGCCCGACGCGACCGACACCGTCCTCCGCATCACGACCACGAGCGTCCGGATCGCCCCGGGCAAGACCAAGACGGTCAAGTTCCGCTTCAAGATGCCGGACCTGGCGGCCGGGTCTTACTACTTCATCAGCACGGTCGATTCCGGCGACACGGTCAGCGAGTCGGACGAGACGAACAACACGGGCGTCAGCCCGAGCCAAGTGACGGTCACGGCCGCGCCGTGATGAGATCCGCGGTAGAAACGACGAAGCTCGAATGACGAATGACGAAACGGGGAGGGGAAGGCGTCTTGCCCTCCTCTCCCCGTTTCGTCATTCGTCATTCGAGCTTCGTCGTTCCGGCCCT
>JAQGHJ010000667.1 GCA_028288905.1 Phycisphaerales bacterium
CCGGCTGCTCGGGGCGTGGGGCTTCCCGGCCCCGTACGGGCACCAGCCGGCCGGCGCGGCGGACGTCAGCTTCAACCTCGACATCGTCGGCGGGGCGACCGACGCGCTGGCGGCGGCGATGGACCAAGTCACGACGAGCGGCAGACCGCGGGTCGTCGGGGGCGCGGGGAACCCGAAGGGCCCAGCGGAATCGGCGGAGATTCGGGTGAACCTGCTGTTCGACCACGAGACGCCGGCGGTGAAGGTAGAGTCGCCGTACACCGGCGGGGCCGGCGGGGCCGGCGGGGCACTGCGGGTGACGCCGCGGTCGGCCGGCCCGCTGTCCGTCCGCCTGCCGGCGTGGGCCGACCCGACGAAGGTGACGGTGGAGGGCGCGGCCGGCCCGCCGGTGCTCGCCGGCGGGTACCTTACGTTCACCGGCGGGGCGGCCGGCCGGCCGGTCACGCTCCGATTCGACCGCCCGGCCCGGGAACTGACGCTGCGGCACCGGGCGCGGGACGTCCGCGTCCGGCTCCGCGGGGACGAGGTCGTGGGGATGGACCGGTTCGGGACGGACCTGAGCTTCTTCGACCCGTACGAGTAGTCCGCGGGCGGGTTGTACGCTCGGGCTCACCACGAAGGCACGAAGAGCAAGAAGACGAGGGGAAAGACGGGTGGGGCCTATCTCCACCCTTGCCTTACTCTCTTCTTCTTGACCTTCGTGTTCTTCGTGACTTCGTGGTGAGCCCGAGCGCCGAAGCCGCCTCCCGCGCCCAACGCCTCTGCCCTTGATTCGGAGGATCGGCCGATCCGCTTCCCGCATCGCCGTCAGCCGCATTCCCTCCCCGTCCCCGGCCCGGTACAACCGCCCGCCCATGGCCACGCTCCTGATCCGAAACGGCACGATCCTAGACCCGTCCCAGCAGCTCGAACGCCGCGGCGACGTGCTGCTGCGGGACGGGAAGGTGGCGGCCGTCGGGGACGTCGGGCCGGCCGACGCCGCGGCGGCCGACCGGGTGATCGAGGCGGCCGGGCTGTACGTCACGCCCGGGCTGATCGACCTGCACGTCCACTTCCGCGAGCCGGGGGACGAGGAGGAGGAGACGATCGCGTCGGGGTCGGCCGCCGCCGTCGCCGGCGGGTTCACGACCGTCTGCTGCATGCCGAACACGAAGCCGGCGCTGGACAACGAAGCCCAGGTCGAGTTCGTCTTCCGCGAAGCCCGCAAGGCGGAGCTGGCCAACGTCTACCCGGTCGGGGCAATCACCAAGGGGCGGGACGGGAAGGAACTCGCCGAGATTGGCTCCATGCACGAGCGGGGGGCGATCGCGTTCAGCGACGACGGCGTGGGCGTCGGGGACGCGGCCGTCATGCGCAAGGCCCTCCAGTACTGCAAGATGTTCGACGCCCTGATCATGCAGCACTGCGAGGAGCCGTGCCTGGGGGGCGGGGCGATGCACGCCGGGCTGGTGAGCGTCGCCCTCGGGCTGCCGGGCGTGCCGGCCGAGGCGGAGGAGCTGATGATCGCCCGGGACGTATTGCTCGACCGGGCGATCCGGTGCCGCTACCACGTCCAGCACATCAGCACGGCCGGCAGCGTGGAACTCGTCCGCCGGGCCAAGGCCGACGGGCACGCCCACGTGACGGCCGAGGTGGCCCCGCACCACCTGCTGCTGACGGACGAGGCGTGCCGCGGGTTCGACACGAACTTTAAGATGAACCCCCCGCTGCGGACGGCCGCCGACGTCGCCGCGTGCATCGCCGGCGTGGTCGACGGCACGATCGACATCCTCGCCACCGACCACGCCCCGCACCTGGCCGAGGAGAAGGAGCTGGAGTTCGCCCGGGCCCCGAACGGCATCATCGGCCTGGAGTGCGCGCTGCCGCTGTACATCAAGGCCCTCGTTGAGCCCGGCCACGTCGGCTGGCTCAAGCTCGTCGACCTGATGAGCACCGGGCACGCCCGGATCCTGCGGCTGCCGAACAAGGGCACGCTGCGGGTCGGTGCCGACGCCGACGTGACGCTGATCGACCCGGCGATGAAGTGGACGGTCGACGCCGAGCAGTTCGCCGGCAAGAGCCGCAACTGCCCGTTCCACGGGTGGGCCGTCACCGGGCGGGCGGTGGCGACGGTCGTGGGGGGTGAGGTAAAGTGGGAATTAAAGCAGTAGGGCCCGCACGCGTGGCGACGATACCACGAGTCGCCAGCCAATCGTAAGGGGAGTATAGCTCAACGGTTAGAGCAGGGGACTCATAATCCCTTGGTTCAGGGTTCGAATCCCTGTGCTCCCATTCACTCGTCCAGTCGGGCCACCTCCCCGCGACGGTTCATCTTCACCGCGGCCATCCGGACGTAGGTGTGGAGTTCCTCCCGCCGCTCCCCGTCCTTCCGCAGCAGGACGCTGAACCGGTCGCCCTCGGCCCGGCCCCGCAGGTCGACGCCTGTCATCCAGACCACCTCGGCCGGACGGTTCGGGCGGCGGCCGTCGGGCCGCGGCCGGTCGGGTCCTGGGTCGCCGTACGTCATCAGGACGAGCGCGGTTGCTTCGTCGATGATTTCGAGGACCCAGACGTCGACGTACCCGAACGCCCCCGGGTCGTCCCGGAAGGCGGCGTACCGGAGCGGCGGCAGGCGGTCGGGCGGCATCGGGCCATCGTCAAGCAACTGTCGCTCGGCGGCCGCCAGCGCCTCGTCCGCCGTCGCCTGATTGGCCTCGGCCTTGGCCAACGCCGTCTTGGCGGCGCCGGCCGCCCGCCCCGCGGC
>JAQGHJ010000853.1 GCA_028288905.1 Phycisphaerales bacterium
CGCCCCGGCGGCCGCCGCCGGGTCCGCCACCCGCCGGGACTTCCTCAAGGCGTCGGCCGTCGTCGCGGGGGCGGCGCTGTCGGCCGACTTCGTCGCGACCCGGATGGCCCACGCCGCCGGCAGCGACCAGCTCAAGCTCGGGCTGATCGGGTGCGGCGGCCGCGGGTCGGGGGCGACGAACCAGGCCCTCAACACGAGCAACTCGGTCCAGCTCGTGGCCGTCGCCGACGCGTTCCAGAACAACGCCGAGGGAGCGGTCGGGCGGTTCAAGAAGGAGAAGCCCGGGCAGGTGTCGGTGACGGCGGGCAACACGTTCGCCGGGTTCGACGCGTACCAGAAGCTGCTCGACAGCAACCCGGACGTGGTCATCCTGGCGACCCCGCCGGGGTTCCGCCCGATCCACTTCGAGGCGGCCGTCAAGGCCGGCAAGAACATCTTCACCGAGAAGCCGGTCGCCAGCGACTCGGCCGGCGTCCGGCGGTTCCTCGCGGCCAACGAGGAGGCGAAGAAGAAGAACCTGAAGGTCGGGGTCGGGCTCCAGCGGCACCACGACCAGAAGTACGTCGACACGATCCAGCGGATCCACGACGGGGACATCGGCGACGTGATCCTGCTCCGCGTGTACTGGAACGGCACCCGCCCGTGGGTCCGCAAGCGGGTCGAGGGCCAGTCCGAAATGGAGTTCCAGATGCGCAACTGGTACTACTTCACCTGGCTGTGCGGGGACCACATCGTCGAGCAGCACATCCACAATTTGGACGTGGCGAACTGGGTCATGAAGGGCCCGCCGGAGCGGGCGCAGGGCACCGGCGGGCGGCAGCTGCCGTTCGGGTCGGACCAGGGCGAGATCTTCGACCACCACATGGTCGAGTACACGTACCCGAACGGGACGAAGATGCTGAGCATGTGCCGGCACCAGCCGAACACGTGGCAGGCCGTCACCGAGTACGCCCACGGGACCAAGGGCGTGGCCGACCTGAGCAACGGCAGCATCAAGTACGCCGACGGGCGGCCGGACTGGAAGTTCGAGTACCCGGCCACGCCGGGCGGGGAGCCGGACACCGGCGGCGGCAAGAAGAAGCGGAGCCGGGGCCCGGACCCGTACCAGGTCGAGCACGACACGCTGTTCGCCGCGATCCGCGGGGACAAGCCGTACAACGAGGGCGACTACGGGGCCAGCAGCACGATGACCGCGATCTTCGGCCGGATGGCGACCTACTCGGGCCAGGAGCTGAAGTACGCCGACGCGCTCGCCAAGGGCGTCGACCTGATGCCGAAGCAGTTCGCGTTCGACGCCGAGCCGCCGGTGAAGCCGGGCAAGGACGGGCTCTACCCGAGCGCCCTGCCGGGCCAGACGAAAGTCTTGAAGGCCTGAACATCCGGCGAACCCGGCACCCGCCCGGGACGAATAAACCCGCCAGGCCGCGCGACCCGCCCGGGGACAGCCCGCGGCGGTAAGGCGCGGACGCCCACGGACGACCGTCCCCGAAGGACGGCCGTCCGTGGGCGTCCCGTTCTGACCACCCGGCCCTAATGACCCCGGCCGCGCCGCCGTATTCACCCCGTACCCCGGAGGGAGGCACCCCGTGACGACCCGCACCCGCCGCCCGCTGTTCCCGACCCTGACCGCCGCCCTGCTGGGCCTGGCGCTCGTGGCCGCCCCGACGACCGCCCGGGCCGCCGACAAGGAGAAGAAGAAGGACGCCGACACCCCCCTCGCCAAGGCGATGGAGGAGCTCGGCGACACGTACAAGGCGCTGAAGAAGACGGTGAAGGACCCGGCCAAGAAGGAAGAGACGATCAAGCTGATCGACAAGGCCTACCAGGCGTCGGTCACGAGCAAGCTGTACGCCCCGACGATGCTGGCCAAGGTGCCCGAGGCCGACAAGGCCAAGACGCTCGACGGGTACCGCAAGATGATGGCCGGCGTGATCGCCGAGTTCGCCAAGCTCGAGCAGCAGGTGCTCGACGGCAAGAACGACGAGGCCGCCGAGACGCTAAAGAACCTCAAGCAGCTCGAGGACGACGGGCACGAGAAGTACAACCCGTAAGGCCGGACCTGCGAGGGTCCGGTAACGGGCCCCGGCCTGCAAACGGACGGCGCGGGCGGCAGTAATCGGTTATGCTGTGACGGTGCCGGGCGGGGGTCGACGCGATGTCGACCTTTCGCCCGGCATCCGGCGATTCCAGACCCGGCCGCGGCACCCCGCCGCCCGCCTCCCCCTCGGAAGGAGACCGACGATGACCCGGACCTCGCATCGCTCCCCGGCCGCCCGCGGCCCGTCGGCCGCCGCCGCCTGGGCCGCCAGCCTGTTGTCGGCCGCGGTCGCCGTCACCGGCTTCGCGGCCGGGTCGGCGTCCGCCCAGGTGAAGCCGGAGGGCAAGAAGCCCGGCTACGGGAACGTCGGAAACGTGAAGAAGCCGGAGGAGAAAAAGCCGGACCCGATCGTCATCAAGTTCCAGGGCACCCAGAAGGGCAAGTACCAGACCCAGGACGTCATGATAGTGACCGGGGTCGAGGTGCTGAGCGGCAAGGTGCGGACGTTCGCCGTCGAGAACGTGCCGCCGCAGGAGAAGGGCAAGATCCCCAAGTACGACCCCATGCCCCGGGTCAAGCAGGGCGTCGACGAGGTCAAGCCCGGCGACTACCTGAAGGTCGAGCCCAAGGCCGGCCGGGACATGCAGGTCACCTGGATCGACAAGGCCGAGCCGTACAAGTTCACCGAGCACGAGGACGAGCCGGGCGTGTTCATGCTGTCCGACTCGTACAAGGACTCGGAGGCGAAGGACGCGTACGTGATCAAGCTGACGAAGTTCGGGGCGTACCTCGACGGGCACGCCCCGATGGTCCGGGAGGGGAAGGAGACCGTCCCGGACCCGACGATCGTCGGCGTGGTCGAGAAGGTGAAGAAGAAGGAGCTGGTCGAGGCGACGTTCACCCAGTCGGGCGGGCAGACGATCTTCACGAGCATCGACGCGTACCAGACCCCGAAGCCGGGCACGTTCGCCAAGGCGGCCGAGGTCGACGTCGGCGGGGTGAAGGTCCCGGGCGTCGAGATCGAGGCCGGCGGCAAGACCGAGTCGCTCCCGCTGGCCGGCAAGCTGGTCGGGAAGAAGTGGGTGGCCGACTCGGAAGTGTCCGCCGCCGCCAAGCGGCTCAAGCCGGGCTCGGCCGTCACGTTCAAGACCCGCGAACTGGACGGCCAAACGTACGTCCGGCAGATCGTGGTTGCCCCGAAGGAGAAGGAGACCGCGTCCGCCGGCGGCAAGAAGGAGGCGGCCGGCACGAAGAAGGACGGCGGGCTCGAGATGACGGCCCCGAAGGGGCCGGCGAAGAAGTAAGAAGCCCGCTGTGGTCACCGGACGCGACCGATGCCGAGATCCGTTATCGAAGGCCCCGCTCGCCCCGCGAGCGGGGCCTTTTCGCTTTCCGGTCGGCGGCCGGGCGACAGTCCTTCGGTGCCGATCGTTACTGGTCGTCACCGTCTTGCCGAGCCGGCGCGGAGGCTCCCGCCCGTAGTCGCCGCGGCCCCGTTTCGTAAACTCTCGGCAGCACGGGGCGGTCGGACGGGCTGCGTGCACTTACGCATACCCGACTTGAAACAGCCCGCCGCCCGGCGAGGGACGAGAAGACCAACCATGCGAATGCCATCCATCATGACGTGGGCCGCGGCCCT
>JAQGHJ010000877.1 GCA_028288905.1 Phycisphaerales bacterium
CGCGGGCGGCGCGTCCGCGTCACCGCCGAGCGGGCCGCCGCGCCGCAGGCCGTCTGGGTCCTTGATGTACAGGTACTCGCCGTGGGCGATCTCCAGCAGCTCCAGCCGGCCGTCGAGGTCGTTCCACCGCAGGGTCAGCCCGCGGCCCTTGAACTCGTAGTCGCCCGTCGCCGTCACCGGCACCTGGTCGGCCGGGACCACGGTGCCGTCCGGGGCGGTGTACGCCTTGGTGGAGATTTCGAACGATTCGTTGTCAAACGCCGCGTTCGGGGTGACGACGGTGACGGTCGGGCGTGTGGCGGCGAGCGTCGGGAACACCCGGATCACGACGTCGTTCAGCAGCCCCCGCTTCGGCGGGCCGCCGGACCCGCCGCGGTCCATCCCCTTGTCGGCCGTCGCCCGTGGGCCCTGCTGGATCTCGACCGTCCCGGTCTTGCCGGTGATCTGCACCTTCTGGGTGCGGGTCCGCTTGTCGGCCGGGTCGCGGCTCAGCTTGACGTACTGGAAGAACTCGGCCGTCACGTCGGCCACGTTGATCGGGCCGTTGTGCTGCGGCTCGTACCCGCCGGCCCGGAACTGGTAGCTGAGCTTCTTGTCGCTGTCGAACACTTTGACCCACGGCTTGTCGCCCGGGCCCATCGACCCGGCCGTCCCGGCGTCGCGGTCGATCGGCTGCGGCGGGGGCGGGGCAACTGTCTTCGTCGCCCGCGGGGCCGGGGCCTGCGTCCGGACATAAACGTAGAACCCGCCGGCGGACGCGGCCAACACCCCGAGCATGAGCAGGATCGTTCGAACCATGAGGGGGAGCCGTCCGTGGGGGCAGAGTGCGAAGGTGCGAAAAGGCCGCGCGTCCTGCGCGGCCGGGTGCGAAAGTTCCGTCTGGCGAGCCGGGGACGCTTTTCCACCGGTGGGACGCCGCTTCTGTCATCCAGAGCGGAGCGAAGGATCTCGCGGCGGAAGTACCGTCAACTGACCGCTCTGCCGCCCCGAGATCCTTCGCTGCGCTCTGGATGACAGAAGGCGGCGTTCCCGGTGGAAACATGCGGCGTCGGCCGTCCCGCCGACAACCCTCCCGTGACGAACGTCCCGCGTCCGCCGAGGCGAACCCTACAGCGTCTTGTGCAGGTAGATCACCTCGCCGCTGGCGTACCGCAGGTCGCCCTGGACGCAGCCGGCGATCACGCGGGCGACGTCGGCCGGGTCGAGCGTCTTGTCCTTCGGGTACTGCTCGGGCGTCATGATGGACCGAAACATGTCCGTCTCGACCGCCCCGGGGGCGACGGTGTAGACGCGGACGCCGATCGGCTGGCCCTCGCGGGCGGCGCTCAGGCCGAACAGGTTCACGCCCGCCTTGGCCGCCCCGTACGCGGCGAACCCGCCGAACGGATCGCGGCTGGCGAGCGACGACACGTTCACGATCGCCCCGCCCCGCTGCCGCTCGAACGCCGGCCACGCCGCCCGGGCCAGGTAAAACGCGGCCGACAGGTTCGTGTCGATCGTCCGCCGCCACTCGGCCGACGTCATCTGGGCGATCGGGCGGACCGGGGCGTATCCCGCACAGTGGACGACGGCGTCGATTCGCCCGAGCCGGTCCAGGGCTTGGTCGATCAACTGATCGGCCGCGGCCGGGTCGCTCACGTCGGCTGGCACGGCGATCCCGCGATCCTCGGCCCCGGCGACGTTCAGCGTGGCGAGCAGGTCGGTCTCGGTCCGGGCGGCCAGGGCGAGCGCGTACCCGCGGCGGGCGAGCTCGATGGCCGTCGCCCGGCCGATCCCCTTGCCCGCCCCCGTGATGACCGCGACCGGATGGTTCATGGTGCGACCAGAAGGTTCGTACGTTGGCCGGCCGTCGCGGGGTCAGTCCGCGGGCCGATGAGTCGATCCGACTCTGGGGGTCGGGGTGAAAATGGTACCAACTGGGCAGGAGGCGGGCGAGGGGGAGGCAGGAGGGGCGGTTAGCGGCCGACCGCGCCTGCCCAGTCAGCGCGGGGGTGCGCGAAGGCAATCCGCGGAGGTCAGCGCGAGCGGGGCGAAGGACCCCTCGTCCACCGCGCGGCCGCCCCCGGCACTTGCGGGGTGGTGGAGTGCGAACGAATGGCGTCAGCGAGCACCGGCCGGAGCCAGGCTGCCCCTCCACGTGCCACCGGCGACTGGCCCCGCTCCACTGCCTACCGCGTACTGCCTTCCGCCCACTCCTCCCGCAGAAAACCGCAGTGCCCGGCGGTTTGCGGTTGCTTTGCTGTGAAGCTGGGATATAAATTTCGCGCAGGTGGCGGGTTCCGTCGATCGGCCTCAGGAAAGTGCTTCTCTCGTGTTTGCCCCTTCCTCCGTCCTGTTCGCACCCGGGGTGCCTTGCTCGGTCGTCCGCCGGACGGCCGCCTGTCGCACCTCTCCCCGCATCGGTTGCTGGTCAACCTCTTTCGATCGGCCCGGAAAGAACCCAGTCATTTTTCAGGGCCGGAGTCTAGCCATTTCCTAGGAGATCGAATGGCTACGAAGTTGTACGTCGGGAACCTCAGCTACGACGTGGATAGCTCGGAGCTCGAACAGATGTTCGGGACGCACGGGCAGGTCCTGTCCGCCCAGGTCATCAACGACCGCGAGACCGGCCGGAGCAAGGGCTTCGGGTTCGTCGAGATGGCCGACGCGAACGAGGCCGAGGCGGCCATCGCGGCCCTCAACGGCCAGCAGCACAATGGCCGGGCCTTGACCGTGAACGTCGCCCGTCCCAAGGAGGACCGTGGCG
>JAQGHJ010000918.1 GCA_028288905.1 Phycisphaerales bacterium
CGCGGGCGCTCTACCGCCTGTGCGAGGTCGGGCAGGAGATCCCCGAGCAGTTCTACTCCGGCGTCGCCGAGATCCTGGCGTACGTCTACGAGCTGACCGGGCGCAACAGGCGAAAGGTGTCGGCGTAACCGATGACGCAGGCGATCGCGCAAAACCCCCTGTTCCTGAAGATCGCGGCCAACCGCGACCTGCTGTTCCCGATCGCCTTCATCGGGCTGATCGCGGTGATTCTCGTCCCGTTGCCGCCCGTGATCCTCGACCTGTTGCTGGTCGTGAACATCACGCTGTCGATCATCATCCTGTCGACGACGATCTACATTAAGAGCCCGCTGGAGTTCGCGGTGCTGCCGTCGCTTCTGCTGGCGATCACGCTGTTCCGGCTCGTGCTGAACGTCGCGACGACGCGGCTGATCCTGACCGCCGGCGACCGCGCCTCGAACCCCGCCGACGCGATCCACGCCGCCGGCGAGGTCGTGATGGCGTTCGCCAGCTTCGTCACCGGCAAATCGATGGCGGTCGGCGTCATCATCTTCCTCATCATCTTCGTCATCCAGTTCGTCGTCATCACCAAGGGCTCGGGGCGGATCTCGGAGGTGGCCGCCCGGTTCACGCTCGACGCGATGCCCGGCAAGCAGATGGCGATCGACGCCGACCTGAACGCCGGCGTGATCAACGAGGCCCAGGCCCGGGAACGGCGGGAGGCGATCGCCCAGGAGGCGGACTTCTACGGGGCGATGGACGGTGCCAGCAAATTCGTCCGCGGGGACGCGATCGCCGGCATCTTCATCACGGTCGTGAACGTGATCGGCGGGCTGTACATCGGGCTGGTCGAGAAGGGGTGGGAGCTCGTCCCGAGCATGAAGCTGTACACGACGCTGACGATCGGGGACGGGCTGGTCAGCTCGGTCCCGGCGTTCATCACGTCGCTGGCCGCCGGCTTGATCGTCACCCGGTCGGCGACGAAGAAGAACCTGGGCGAGGAGATGCTCGGCCAGATGTTCGCCAAGCCGAACGCCCTGATCATCGCCGCGATCTTCCTCGGCACGATGATGTTCACCGGGCTGCCGCGGATCCCGCTCGTCGTGCTCGGCGGCGGCTGCGCGGGGCTGGCGTACGTCCTGACCCGCAACGAGAAGCGGGCGGTCGTCGCCGCCGCGACGAAGGAGCGGGACGCCGCCGCGGCCGAGAAGCGGGAGCCGGAGAAGCCCGAGAAGCTGCTCGACGTCGACACCATGGAGTTGGAGGTCGGGTACGGGCTGGTCAAGCTCGTCGACGCGGCCAAGGGCGGGGACCTGCTCGACCGGGTCAGCATGATCCGCCGGCAACTGGCGGTCGAGCTGGGGGTGATCGTCCCGCCGATCCGGATCCGGGACAACGTCCAGCTCGGGCCGAACGACTACGCCGTCAAAATCCGCGGGCAAGCGGTCGCCCGGGGCGTCGCGTACCCGGACCAGTTCCTGGCGATGGACAGCGGGGCGGTCAGCGGCCCCATCCCGGGCGGCACCCAGACGACCGAGCCCGCGTTCGGACTGCCGGCGTACTGGATCACGGAGAGCGAGCGGCCGCACGCCGAGCTGCTGAACTACACGGTCGTCGAGGCGTCGGCCGTCGTCGCCACGCACCTGACGGAGGTCATCAAGTCGCACGCCCACGAGCTGCTGACCCGCCAGGAGGTGAAGAACCTGATCGACAACCTCAAGGCGCGGGTACCGGCGCTGGTCGAGGAGGTCGTCCCGACCCAGGTGAAGCCCGGCGAGCTGCAGAAGGTCATGCAGAACCTGCTCCGCGAGCGGGTCCCGGTCCGCGACCTGGAGACGATCCTCGAGACGCTCGGCGACTACAGCGGGCGGACGAAGGACCTGGACGTGCTGACCGAGTTCGCGCGGGCCGCCCTCGCCCGGACGATCTGCAAGCAGCACGTTGACGACCAGGATCGGCTCTGGTGCGTGACGATCGACCCGAGCCTGGAGGAGCTGATCAACGGCCACCTCGACCGGTCCGACCGCGGGACGACGAACACGATGCCCCCGCACACGACCCAGCAGGTCGTGCAGCGGGTGGCGGACAAGGTGGCCGAGGTGCAGGCGAGCGGGCGGAACGCGGTCGTGCTGTGCAACCCGCAGATCCGGGCCCCGCTGCGGCGGATGATCGAGACGTCCCTCCCCGGCGTCGCCGTCCTGGCGTACAACGAGGTCGTGAACGGGATCGGGGTCGAGGCGGTGGCGATGGTCGGGATGAACGGGTAACGGAAGAAAGGACGAGGGGAAAGTGTGAAGTGTGAAGTGTGAAGTGTGAAAGGGGAGAGGAACGAGGGCGTCGCACTCATCTTCCCTTTCACACTTCACACTTCACACTTCACACTTTCCTTCCCCACATGCAGCTCCAGACGTTCAAGGCTCCGACGATGTCCGACTGCCTGTCGCAGGTGAAGACCGCGATGGGGACGGACGCGATCATCCTGCACACCCGCACGTACCAGACGAAGTACTGCCTGGGGCTGCGGAAGCGGGAGGTCGTGGAGATCACCGCCGGTAAGGGGATGAACATCGGCCGCCGCCCGCGACCCGGAGCGCAGGGCGGCGACGGCCGCGGCCCGGCCGCCGGCCGGCCGAACGAGGACCGT
>JAQGHJ010000937.1 GCA_028288905.1 Phycisphaerales bacterium
TCGTCGTCCAACTGGTGACGGCCCTGACGATCCTCGTCCGCTGGACCCGCCCCGAGGCCCGGGAATGGTTCGCCGCCCGCGGCCGCGGGGCCGGCAGTGCCACGCCCGCGTGACCCGCCCGCCGACCGCTTTTGCCGCGTGGACGCCGCCGGCACCGCGGCGTAAAACGGCCGGGATGACCCACCCCCTCCCGCGCCTCGCGCTGGCGTTCGTGACGACGGCACTCCTGGCCCTGGCCGCCCCCGCCCGGGCGGCCGACGCGCCCGACCACCCGGCGGCCCCCAAGTCGGAAGCGGCCAAAGAATCGGGCGGCTCGCTGTACCACGTCGTGTCGCTCAAGTTCAAACCCGGTGCCGACCCGGCCAAGGTCAAGGCCGTCGAGGAGGCGTTCGTCGCCCTCAAGACTAAAATTCCGGGCATCAAGACGCTGACCTGGGGCACGAACGTCAGCCCGGAGAAGAACGACAAGGGGTTCACCCACTGCTTCGTCCTGTCGTTCGCGACCGCCAAGGACCGCGACGCTTACCTCGTCCACCCCGAGCACAAGGCCTTCGGCAAGGTGCTGGGCCCGGTCATGGGAGACGTGTTCGTGCTCGACTTCTGGGGGAAGGAGTAGGCGGTCGGCAGTACGCGGCAGGCAGAGGGAAAGGGCGCAAGGGGGCGAACTCCCTCGTTTTCGTCCGTCCCCGCCATCAGGGTGACCGGCGCGTGGGGCAGACGTTTCCCCCCACGCGCCGGTCACCCTGATTTCGTGATTTCGGTAGGACGCTCGCGAACGATCACCGGATCGCGCAGGGGTGCGGCATAGAACGTGTTGCGCATTCGCAAACAACCGCGTGGAAAGCCCTCGGGACACATCCCCGAGATCACCCCGCCCGGTCGAGGTCCGCCTGCATCGCGTCGGCGATCTTGGTGAACATGGCGCTGGCCGGGGTGTCGGCGGCGGCCAGGCGGCGGTGACAGTCCATGACGTGGCGGGTGAGCTCCCGCGGGTCGTGCGGGGCGGCGTCGAGCGAGACCCACTCGCCGGCGGGGGTGGGAGCGGGCGCGGGCTCGGCCTTCAGCACCTTGTCGAGCTTCAGCGGGCCGAAGAGAGCCTTCATGGTGGCCGGCGGGGCGTGGATCGTCAGGCGGGGCGCGGGTCGGTCCCCGTCGGGGGTCGAGCCGCCGGGCGACATGGCGGCCGGCGGCGGTGCGGCTAGACGGTACCGCTGGTACAGGCCGAACAGGCTGCCAAGGAACGTGCTGTCGAGGTAAGAGCAGTCGGACAGGTCGAGGGCGACCGTCGCGGCCGGGTCGCGGTCGAGCGTCTGGACGACCAGTTCCTCGGCCGCCGGGCTGTGGTGCATCGTCGCCCGGCCGACCAGCCGGACCACACACCCGCCGCCCGCCGTCGTCCCCACCTGCACCGGCGACTCCGACATCTCAACCCTCCCCGCAATCCGGCCCCATTCCCTTGATCGCGGCCCGGGCGTGAGGAAATGGCCCACGAAGGGGCACGAATCAAACGCGGATGGTGAGGAGAAGAGAAACGATCGGGGTTCAGATCCGCCCGCCGGTGTACTTCCCCTCCCCCATTCGCGTTCGATTCGTGCCCCTTCGTGGGCGACCCTCTCCCTCACCGCACCACGGCCAACGACCGGCTCCGCTTCCTCGGCACCTCGGCCACCAGGTCGTAGGCCTGGAAGTCCGTCACCTTCACGTCCACCACCTGCCCGGGGTGCAGCTCGGTACCATTGCCTTGCACGAACGTGACCGAGTCGATGTCCGGGGCCTGGGCCTGGGTCCGGCCGACGTACCCGTCCTCGGCGTCCCGGCCGGCGGGGCGGTCGATCAGCACCTGGATCGTCTTGCCCACCGTCGCCTTCGCCCGGGCGAACGCGACCTCCTGTTGGGCCAGCATCAGCTCCTCGACCCGGGCCTGCTTCACGTCGTCGGGCAGTTGCCCGCCGAGCCGGCCCATCGGCGTGCCCGGCTCGGCCGAGTACGGGAACACGCCCATCATCTCGAACCCGAAGTCCTTCACGAACTTCACCAGCTCGTTGTGCTGCGCGTCCGTCTCGCCCGGCGATCCGGCGATGAACGTCGTCCGGATCGCGATCCCCGGCACCCACTTTCGCAGCTTGGCCAGCAGCGTCTCGATTTCCTTCCGCGTCACCCGGCGGCGCATCACCGTCAGCAGCTCGTCGTTGATGTGCTGCAGCGGCATGTCGATGTACTTCACGACCCGCCCGGCGTCGGCGATCGTCTTGATCATCTCGTCACTGAAGCACGACGGGTAGGCGTACATCAGCCGCAGCCAGTGCACGTCCTTCAGCTTCCGGTCCAGCGTCTTGAGCAGCCCGGCCAGCCCGGGGGCGTACCCGATGTCGGTGCCGTAGCTCGTCGTGTCCTGGCCGATCAGGTTCAGCTCGACCGCCCCGTCGGCCGCCAGCTCCTTGGCCTCGGCCAGCACCTGCTCCAGTGGCTTGCTCCGCATGGGGCCGCGGATGCTCGGGATCGTGCAGAACGTGCAGCCCTGGTTGCACCCCTCGCTGACGCGGAGGTAGGCGTAGTGGCGGGGGGTGAGCCGCAGGCGGGCGCGGTCGTCCTCGAACACCGGCAGCCGGGACGTCTTCGTCTCCTTCACGCCGGTCGTCATCAGCCCCTGGGCGGCGGCCAATTCCTTTGACAGGTCGTGGTACTTGCCGAGGAAGTGCCCGTGGTCCTGCCGCGGGTTTTCCTGCCCGCGGACGGCCTCGACGATGTGCTCGCGGTCGAACACGCCGACCAGCCGGTCGACCTCCGGCACGTCGTTCAGCAGCTTCGTCTTGTGCCGCTGGACGAGGCACCCGGCGACCACGACCCGCTTGACCTTGCCGGCCTTCTTCAGCGCGATCGCGTCGCGGATCTCCTTGAGGCTCTCGTCCTTCGACGCCTCGAGGAACCCGCAGGTGTTGATGACGATCACGTCCGCGTTCGCCGCGTCCGGCGTGATGGCCAGCCCGTCGCCGGCCAGCAGCCCGAGCATCCGCTCGCTGTCCACGAGGTTCTTCGGGCACCCGAGGCTGACGAACGCGACGGACCGGATGGCTTTGGACGGCTTGGGCATGGGGCGGCGGTCGGTAAGGACGGCGGCGGGCGGCTGCCCGCGGCGCAAGTCCGGCAACGTAGCAAAAAAGCGGCGAATCCTCAACCGGCCCGGCCGGGTCGACGTCGCCCCCTGGCGCGGTGCTGGGCGGGGTTCACGGCGCGGCGACCGCTCACTTCGTAGCGGTCTATAGCGAACGGTAGCGCCGGCTCCGGGCGGGGCGGCCGATCGAGCGGCGGAAGTAGCAACGGGTAGCGGACGGTAGCGCCACGGTCAGGTCTACAGGTCGTCGTCAGGGTCGGTCGGCGACTCCTGATCCCGCAGGTCGTTCAGCAGGTCGACGAAGTCGGCGTCGTCCAACTCGTACCAACCGGGCACGGCCGCGGGCGACAAGCCCCGCCGGTCGGCCAACGCCGCGGCGATCCGCCGGCGCAGGTCCGGGTCGTCAATCTCCCGGATACGGATCATACGCCCCATCATACCGTGGGGGTTCGTCGCCGCCCGCGAAAAGGCGGGGGCGGAATGCAAGCTTGAGAAGCGGGGGGGCAGGCCAAGTCGGCCGCCCTCACGGTACGGCCGGTTTCTTCTTCCCGTTGCCGACGAGCAGCCCGGTTCCGACGGCCACCAGCCCCCACTTCCACCACCCCTCCTGC
>JAQGHJ010000944.1 GCA_028288905.1 Phycisphaerales bacterium
CCCCGCCTGAAGCAACCGCAGCGGTTCGGTCCGCGCCACGTTCACCGCCGGCCACAGGCTGGCCCCGACGGCGATCAGCAGCACGATCCCGCACCCGGCCGCCACCACGCCCCACGGCACGAGGAACGGCGGGTTGTACCCGGTCATGATGACCTGGAGCTTGTGGGCGTCGGCCGCCATTACCGCCCCGGCCCCGAGCCCCAGCCCGCAGGCGACGAGCCCGAGCAGCACCGCCTCGGCCAGCACGAGCCGCAGCAACTGCCCGCGGGTGACGCCGATGCTCCGGAGCACGCCGAACTGCCACCGCCGGGTGCGGATGCCGGCCATCACCGTGTTCGTCACCCCGAGGCTGGCGACGGCGAGCGCCGCGAACGCGACCGTGCTGGCCAGCAGCAGCAGCCGGTCGAACGCCTTGACGATGTTCTCCTTGATCTGCCGGACGTCGCCCGCCTTCATCCCCTCGGTCCGCAGCTGCTTGTTCACCCGCTTGACGATGTCGTCCCGCTGCACGTTCCACTCGAGGTTCGCCGCGAACAGGTAGATCCGCTCGACGCCGAAGTCCTCCTTCGCGTCCCGGACGCTGCCGAACACGCTGTTGGCCGTCCGCTGGTCGAACTGCCGGCCCATGTCGAACACGCTGACGATCACGTCAATGCCCGGCGACCACACCACCCCGACCACCGTGTACTGCACCGGCTTGCCGTCCGTCCGGCGGAACGCGAACGCGTCGCCTACCCCGAGGCCCTTCAGCTCCTTGAACTCGTTCGTGATGATGAGGAACCGCCCGTGGTCCACCCGATCGACCGCGGCGGCGGGCACGAGGATCGGCGCGGGCCGCCCCGGCATCGCCACGGCGTAATCGCCGCTCCCGCCCGCCGCCCGCGTGACGGTGCCCTGCACGGCGTACTGGTCGCCGACCTTCGTCACGCCCTTACGCGTCTTCGCTTTGCCGTCCGCCGCAACTTCGACGAGTTCCACCTGCGGCACCGCAGTCTGCCCGGCCTTCAGCCAGACGGCTTGGCCGTCCTGTAGCAACTTCTCGGCGACCGTGGCGGAGCCCTCACGGAACTCCAGCTCCATCATCTTGAACGCCTTGGCCGGGTCGATGCCGAAGAACATCGTCGCCTCGGGGTCGAGGGCGGCCCCGAGGAACCCGATCGCCCCGTGCCCGTACTGCGGGGACGCGATCGCGATCGGCATGATCTCGCCGGCCCGGATGCCCTCGACCTTTTCCAGCGTCTTGACCTGATCGACCTCCACCCCCTGCTTCGGGCCCTGCCCGAAGATGCTGCCGAGCGACGACCCCGGCGGGCTGACGATGAACAAATCCGGGAACTTGGTCGGCAGCTGCCACCCGCCCATCGCCGTCTTGCCCTGAATCTGCATCGTGACGAGCACGGACAGCCCGACCATCAGTGCCGCCGCGGTGCCGGCCGCCCGCCACAGCCCGCTGCTGAGCTGCTGGCGGAGCAGGGCCGGCCGCAACCCGGCGGCCGAGGCGACAGCGGACCCGAACGCGAACTCGACCACCTTGACCACGAGTGGCCCGAGCAGGAAGAACCCGAGCATGATGCCCGGCAGCCCGAGGATGAAGTGCAGGACGAGCCGGACGTCCTTCGCGACGGCCGGCACGTCGGCCGCCCCGGCCGCGCGGACGAGCGCGTCGACCGGACCGAACAGGATGAGCGGATCGAGCCCGATCAGCACGACGCCGATGACCGCCGCCCAGATCGGCGTCCCGCCGCTCGGCACGGCCGCGTCCGGGGAGAGGGCCTCCAGCGGGCTGACCCGCGTCGCCTGCCACGCCGGCAGCACGCTCGCCGCCAGCGCCGCAATCACCGACCCGCCAACCCCCAGCGCCACGCCGCCCCAGTTGAGCACGACGCCGGCCGTGAACACGTCCGGGTACATCAGCGTCAGCACCTTCACCCACAGCCACCCGAGCGGCAGCCCGGCCACCGCCCCAATGCCGCCGAGCAGCGCGCCCTCGACCACCACGAGCGCCCCGACCTGCCCGCGGCTCGCCCCGACCGCCCGGAGCATCGCCAGCGTCCGCTGCCGCTCGGCCACGCCCATCGACAACGCGCTGAATACGATGAACGTCGCCGCCAACATGCTGACGGCCCCGCCGAGGTAGCTCATCAGCTCGACCGCGACGAGGTTCTTGTCGAGGTCCTTGCGGACGTCGCGGGTCAGCTTGAGCTTGGCGTTGGGGTCGAGGCTCGGCAGCTTGTCCCGCCAACGGGCGGCAAAGGCCTCGGGGTCGGTGCCGCGGGCGAACTCGATCAGGACCCGGTTCACCTGCTCGCCGCCGACCGCGGCCGCGTCCCACCCCTGGAACCGTTGCAGCGTCTTGAGCGGGACGTAGATCGTCTGCATGTGCTGGGCGAGCACCTCCGGCTTGTGGGCGACGGCGACGACCGTCAGCGTCACCTTCCGCTCGCCGGCCAGCCCGATCTTGCTCCCGACCTTCAGCTTTTGCTGCTCGGCGAGCGCTTGGTCGACGACGACGACGTCCCCGTCGTCGGCGTCGAAAAACTTGCCGGTGTAGAGTCGGAGGGACTCGATGCGGGTGTCGCCCGGGCGGGCGATGCCGATCACGGTCGCCATCTTCCCCTCGAGCGCCTTGCCCTCTCCGTCCGTCAGCGGCGTGACGACCTCGACGCGGGCGTCGGCCCGCTTCACGGCGGGATCCGCCTTCAGGGCCGCGACCACCTTCGTGCTGACGCCCCCGCGGGGGTCGCCCGTCCGGCTGACCTGGGCGTCGATCGACCCGAGGAACTTCTCGACGTACGCGTTGATCGCACCGAGCACCGACGCATACCCGGTCGTGACGGACACGACGAGGCTCACGGACAGCGCCACGGCCGCCACCGTTAACACGACCCGGGCCTTGCGGGTGACGAGGTTTGAGAGGACGAGCTTTCGGACGAACATGACGGGGCCTGCGGCGAAGACGAAGACGAAGTGCCGGTGGGAACCGGAGTGAACCGGCAGCGGCCCGGCCCCCGTGGCACGGGTTTGCAATCCGTGCGCTTTTGAAC
>JAQGHJ010000007.1 GCA_028288905.1 Phycisphaerales bacterium
GCTCGCCCGGCTCCGCGCCGCCCTCGTCCAGGCGGCGGAGCGCGCGGCCCACCGGCTGGCAGAGCTCCGGCAGCTCGCCGCCCGCTGCGCCGAGCTTGCCGACATCGACTACGAGTTCCTGTACGACCGCGACCGCCACCTGCTGGCGATCGGGTACAACGTCGGCGACCGCCGGCTGGACGCCAGCTTCTACGACCTGCTCGCGTCCGAGGCCCGCCTCGCCAGCTACGTCGCGATCGCCCAGGGCAAGCTCCCGCAGGAGCACTGGTTCGGTCTCGGACGGCAGCTGACCACGTCTGGCGGCCGCCCGGCCCTGCTCTCATGGAGCGGGTCGATGTTCGAGTACCTGATGCCGCTGCTGGTCATGCCGACGTACGACCGGACGCTGCTCGACGAGACGTACCGGGCCGTCGTCGACCGGCAGGTCGCGTACGGCCGGGAGCGCGGGGTGCCGTGGGGCGTGTCCGAGAGCGGGTACAGCAAGACGGACGCTCAGCTCAACTACCAGTATCACGCGTTCGGGGTGCCCGGGCTCGGGTTCAAGCGGGGGCTGGCCGACGACGTCGTGATCGCCCCGTACGCCAGCGCGATGGGGCTGATGGTCGACCCGGACGCGGCGTGCGCGAACCTGCGGCGGCTGGCGGCCGCGGGGCACCTCGGGGCACACGGGTTCTACGAGGCGATCGATTACACGCCGGCCCGCCTCCCGCGCGGGCAGGACAGCGTGACCGTCCGGTCGTTCATGGTGCACCACCAGGGGATGGCGTTCCTGTCGCTGGCGTACCTGCTACTCGGCCGGCCGATGCAGCAGCGGTTCGAGTCCGACCCGGCGTTCCGGGCGACCGACCTGTTGCTCCAGGAGCGGGTGCCGAAGGCGCCGAGCGTGTACCCGCACCCGGCCGAGGTGTCGGCGGTCCGGGAAACCGGCGGGGCCAGCGGCGGCCCCGGTACGGCGTACCGCGTGTTCACAACCCCCAAGACGCCGACGCCCGAGGTGCACCTGCTGTCGAACGGCCGGTACCACGTCGCCGTCACGGCGGCCGGCGGCGGGTACAGCCGGTGGCGGGACCTGGCCGTCACCCGCTGGCACGAGGATCCGACCCGCGACTGCTGGGGCACGTTCTGCTACGTCCGGGACGTCGAGACGGGCGAGTTCTGGTCCACCGCCCACCAGCCGACGCTCAAGCCGGCGGCGGCGTACGAGGCGATCTACTCGCAGGGCCGCGCCGAGTTCCGCCGGCGGGACGGGGAGGCGGACGGCAGGGGCGGGGCGATCGAGACGCACGTCGAGATCGGGGTGTCGCCGGAGGACGACGTCGAGCTGCGGAGGGTCAGCGTCACGAACCGCGGGAAGGTCCCGCGGACGATCGAGCTGACGAGCTACGCGGAGGTGGTGCTGGCCCCGGCGGCGGCGGACGCGGCCCACCCGGCGTTCAGCAACCTGTTCGTCCAGACGCAGCTCGTCCGCCCGCGGCAGGCGATCCTGTGCACCCGCCGCCCGCGGTCCGGGGGCGAGCGGCCGCCGTGGATGATGCACCTGATGACCGTCCACGGGACGGCCGTCGGGGCGACGTCGTACGAGACCGGGCGGGCGGAGTTCGTCGGCCGCGGCCGGTCGGTCGCGGACCCCGCGGCCATGTACCGCGGGGCCCTGTCCGACAGCGAGGGGTCCGTCCTCGACCCGGTCGTCGCGATCCGGAACACGGTGGTGATCGGGCCGAACGAGACGGCCCGGATCCACCTGGTGACCGGGATGGCCGAGACCCGGGACGGGGCGCTGGCGCTGGTGGAGAGGTACCACGACCGCCACCTGGCCGACCGGGTGTTCGAGCTCGCCTGGACGCACAGTCAGGTCGTGCTCCGGCAGCTCGACGCGAGCGAGGCTGACACCCAGCTGTACGGCCGGCTCGCCGGCAGCATCCTGTACGCCAACCCGGCGCTCCGCGGGCCGGCCAGCGTGATCGCCCGGAACCGCCGCGGGCAGTCCGGGCTGTGGGGGTACGGCATCTCCGGCGACGTGCCGATCGTGCTGCTGCGGGTCGGGGACGTGGCCCAGGTGGGGCTCGTCCGGCAGCTCGTGCAGGCGCACGCGTACTGGCGGGTGAAGGGGCTGGCGGCCGACCTGGTCGTCTGGAACGAGGACCAATCCGGATACCGGCAGGCGCTGCAGGACGGGATCATGGGCGTGATCGCGGCCCGGGCCGAGGCGAACCTGCTCGACCGCCCGGGCGGGATCTTCGTCCGCCGGATCGAGCAGATGTCGGAGGAGGACAAGGTCCTGATGCAGTCGGTCGCCCGGGTGATCCTGACGGACACCGGCGGCACGCTGGCCGAGCAGGTGGACCGCCGGGCCCGGGCGGAGACGGCCGCGCCGGCGTTCGCCCCGCCGCGGGCCCGCCGGGCCGACGTCCCGGTCGGGGTGGAGGTGGTGCAGCACGACCTGGCCGCGTTCAACGGGCTCGGCGGGTTCACCCGGGACGGGCGGGAGTACGTGATCACGACCACGCCGGAGGCCCGGACGCCTGCCCCGTGGGTGAACGTGCTGGCCAACCCGTGGTTCGGGACCGTCGTCAGCGAGAGCGGCGGGGCGTACACGTGGTGCGAGAACGCCCACGCGTACCGGCTGACCCCGTGGCACAACGACCCGGTCGGGGACGCGAGCGGGGAGGCGTTCTACGTCCGGGACGAGGACTCGGGGCGGTTCTGCTCCCCGACCCCGCTCCCGGCCCGGGGCCCGATGCCGTACACGACCCGGCACGGGTTCGGGTACAGCACGTTCGAGTACACTGAGGGCGGCGTCACGACCCACCTGTGGACGTACGTCGCGACCGACGCGCCGGTGAAGTTCGTCGTCCTGAAGCTGCGGAACGACTCGGGCGGGCCCCGCCGGCTGACCGTGACCGGGGCGTTCGACCTCGTGCTCGGCACCCACCGGGCGGCGAACCTGCCGCACGTGGTCACCGAGGTGGACCCGAAGACCGGCGCCCTGTTCGCCCGCAACGCGTACAACGGCGACTTCGCCGACCGGGTCGCGTTCCTCGACGCCAGCGACGCCCAGCGGACCGTGACCGGCGACCGGACCGAGTTCCTCGGCCGCAACGGCAGCCCGGCCGACCCGGCCGCCATGCGGCGGGCCCGGCTGTCCGGGCGGGTCGGGGCCGGGCTCGACCCGTGCGCGGCGATGCAGGTGACGGTCGAGCTGGCCGACGGGCAGGAGCGGGAGGTCGCGTTCACGTTCGGGTCCGGCCGGGATCTGGCCGACGCCCGGTCCCTCGTCGCCCGGTTCCGCGGCACCGGGCCGGCCCGGACCGCCCTCGAGGCGGTGTGGGGGTACTGGAACCGCACGCTCGGGGCCGTCCACGTCCAGACGCCGGACGCGTCGCTCAACTTCCTGGCCAACGGCTGGCTCCTGTATCAGGTGCTGGCGTGCCGGCTCTGGGCGCGGAGCGGGTTCTACCAGTCCGGCGGGGCGTTCGGGTTCCGCGACCAGCTCCAGGACGTGATGGCGCTCGTCCACACCGAGCCGGCGATCCTCCGCGAGCAGCTGATCCGGTCCGCCGCCCACCAGTTCCGGGAGGGCGACGTCCAGCACTGGTGGCACCCGCCCGGCGGCCGCGGGGTCCGGACGCGGATCTCCGACGACTACCTGTTCCTCCCTTACGCCGCCTGCCGGTACGTCGCCGCCCTGGGGGACACCGGGGTGCTGGACGAGAAGGTGGCGTTCCTCGACGGCCGGCTCGTCAAGCCGGACGAGGAGAGCTACTACGACCAGCCGGGGCGGTCCGAGGAGTCGGCCACCGTGTACGAGCACTGCGTCCGGGCGATCCGGCACGGGCTGCGGCTCGGCGAGCACGGGCTGCCGCTCATGGGCAGCGGGGACTGGAACGACGGGATGAACTTGGTCGGCGAGCACGGCAAGGGCGAGAGCGTGTGGCTCGGGTTCTTCCTGTACGACGTCCTGAAGCGGTTCGGGCCGGTCGCCCGCGGCCGCGGGGACGACGCCGTCGCCGACCTGTGCGCGGCCGAGGCCGACAAGCTCCGGCAGAACGTCGAGCGGCACGCGTGGGACGGCGAGTGGTACCGCCGGGCGTACTTCGACAGCGGCGAGCCGATGGGCTCCGCCGCCAGCCCGGAGTGCAAGATCGACTCGCTCCCGCAGAGCTGGTCGGTCCTGTCCGGGGCCGGCGACCCGGCCCGCGCCCGGCAGGCGCTGGACGCGCTCGACGCCCACCTCGTCAAGCGGGACCTGGGGCTGATCCAGCTGTTCGACCCGCCGTTCGACAAGTCGCCGCAGAACCCCGGGTACATCAAGGGGTACGTCCCGGGCGTCCGGGAGAACGGCGGGCAGTACACGCACGCGGCCGTCTGGGCGGTCATGGCGTTCGCCGCCGCCGGCGACGGCGAGCGGGCGTGGGAGCTGTTCCGGCTGATCAACCCCGTCAACCACGGCGACACCGAGCGGGCGATCGCCACGTACAAGGTCGAGCCGTACGTCGTCGCGGCCGACGTCTACACGAACCCCCAGCACGCCGGGCGGGGCGGGTGGACGTGGTACACCGGCTCGGCCGGCTGGATGTACCGGCTGATCACCGAGTCGCTGCTCGGGCTGCACCTGGAGGTCGACCGGCTGCGGGTGGAGCCGGTGATGCCGGCCGGGTGGCAGGCGTTCGACGTGCACTACCGGTACCGGGAGACGTTCCACCACATCCACGTCCGGCGGGTCGGCGACGGCAACGGGGTGTCCCGCGTCGTCCTCGACGGCGTCGAGCAGCCGGACAAGCGGGTGCCGCTGACGGACGACCGCGGCGAACACCACGCCGACGTGGAGGTCGGCGGCGCGCCCGCCCCTCGTTGACCGCGGCCCGCGCGGGACTACCCGGCGCCGGCGCGTTGCGGTGCGTCTGAGAAACGCTCAGGCGGGGCTCGCCGTGGCGGTGGCGTACCGTCCGCTGCAGTCGCCATGGTCCCTCAGCCGGCCGTCGCCCATCAGCCCTAGCGGCGGGTCGGCACGGCCGAACCGCATCCGGGGATCGGCCGCTACCGGATCGCCGGAGGCGGCCATCAGTCGGCGTGGCGGGTGGACAGGGCTACCGCCCAGTGCTGGTTCCGCGTCAACGCGGACCAGCCGTGGGCCGGGAAGGCGTCGCGGTATCATGAGGCGGATCCCGTTCAACCCGGCGACGGCCGTGACTCCGCCCCCGTGCGTGGCAACGGCCCTGCCGTGGGCACGGGCCGTCGACGGGCTGAGGCACGGCGGGCCGGTCGTCGGGTCACGTCCGCGGCCCCGAGACGGGGCGGCCGCCCGGGGCGGGCGAGGCGGGC
>JAQGHJ010000037.1 GCA_028288905.1 Phycisphaerales bacterium
ACCCGCCGTGCCCGGCCGCCTGGACGGCGCACGCGGCGGCGAGCAGGAAGAAGATGAAAGCGAGAGTCACGTTTGGGAATACCGATCGGGTGGAAGACGGGTCGCACCGCGTCCGGGTGGCACGGACATATACCCATGTCCGTGCCACCCGGACGCAGTGCCGATACCGGGGCGAGGCGGGCCTTCACGCGACCGTCGTCCGGGCCGGCGAGCCCGTCAGCTTCGCCCGCACGTCGGCCGGGATTTCGATCGACTTCATCTTCCCCTCGGTCAGCACGCAGCAGACGCTCGTCAGCTTCCCGAGCGCGACGGGCCGGCCGACGACGGTGAAGTCGACCTCGTAGCTGAAGCTCCGCCCGCCGACCTTCGTCACCCGCAGGGTCAAGCTGACCTCGTCTTCGAACCGCACCGGCCCGAGGTAGTCGCACGCCGCCGACACGCGGGGCCAGCCCAGGTGCCGGCCGTCGTGGGCCATCGACACGCTCAGCCCGACCGACCGGAAGAACGCGTGCTCGACCCGTTCCATCCACCGGAAGTAGTTCGAGAAGTGCACGATCCCGGCCATGTCGGTCTCGGAGAACTGCACGACGTGGGTGACGGTAAACTCGGGAAGCATCGCGGCGACGATCATAACGGGTCCGAGCCGCGGCCGATCCGCAACATCCCCACGAAAGTCGAGGAGCTGAGATGGAGTGGAGCCGCACCGTGCAAAAGTCGGTCAGGTTGGGTCACCGGACGATCGTTCACGGGAAGTCCACCGCACCCAATTGGGACGCATTCGCGCATGACTTGGACGCGTTTTGGGTCCGGACGTGCGAGGCGATCCGCGAGGCTTACGACGGGCACGAACTCGACTGGGACTGCCTGAACTGCGAGCTACGGCTTGACTCCGGCAAGTTCGTCGTCTACCCGGCCGCGGCGTCACTCGACCTGAGCATAGCCCGAGTACACGTTTTGATCATCGCTCCCTTCGCTGAGGGCGATTGGTGGGCGATCCCGCTCGATGATGAGGACGAGTTCAATGCGGCTGCGGTCGTGATGACCGAGAACGCCGAGCGCGCGCTGTTCTCCGCGGCCGCGAGCGGCGCCGCTGCTGAGCAGCTCAGGGAGTTGGCCCGCTGGAATCCGTTCTCGTTGCGACTTCTCGATGACGAGGCGGACAAATGGATCGTCGTTGAGCCGCCCCCGTACAGTTCGAAGTAGCAGGCGTGGTCTGTGGCTCCGGAGCTTCGGCAGGGGCGTGGGGGGAAAGGTGTTGAGCCCCAAGGGGGCGGCAGAACCGTAGCCCGGGGCGTGAGCCCCGGGTGCCGTTAACGGAGGGAAACGGACGAGCCCTGAAAGGGCGAAAGAGCCTTGGCCGCTCGGCGCGGGTCCGGCTCTTTCGCCCCTTCGGGGCTCGATCTTTTCGTGCCTGCCGGCAACCCGGGGCTCAGGCCCCGGGCTGTGGTTCTGCCGCCCCCTCAGGGCTGGGATTTCCACCGGACGCACCCCGCCTCATGCCCCAGCCGACGCCAACTCGGGTTCCGGCTCCGCTACCCCCATGGCCGCCGTCGGGACTATTCCTTCCCGCAGCGCCTTCGGGGGCGTCAGCGGGATGCTCTGGGGGATCGGGGCCATCGCGCTCATCGGGTCGAACAGCGCGTCCGCGTCCGGCTTGAACACCTCGCCCACTAGGACGCCCGTCACGTCGTCCTTGTACTGCGGGTTGGCCATCACGAACTTCCCGAACGAGAAGCCGGGCGTGTAGAACGCGTAGACGAGCTTGCGGATCGTCTGCATGCCGGCCGACAGTTCGTCGCCCCACTTGCTGAGGTTGACCGCGTCCGGCCGGCCGGACGCCAACGCGTCGTTGATCGCGTCGGCCGCCATCTCTCCGCTCTTGAGCGCCAGGAACACGCCGGACGAGTACATCGGGTCGAGGAATCCGAACGCGTCGCCGACCAGCACCCAACCGTCACCGGCGCACCGGGCGGAGCGGTAGCTGAAGTCGCTTGTCACGTGCACGTCGCCGACCCGCTCGGCCTTCTCCATCCGCGGGAGCAGGCCCGGGCAACCCTTGATCTCGTCCTCCAGGATCTGCTCCGGGGTGCCGTCGAGCTGGCTGAGCCGCTTGAGGTCGCCGACGACGCCGACGCTCGTGATCCCGTCCGGCAGCGGGATGTACCAGAACCACCCGTCGCCGGCCTTCGTGCTCAGCACCAGCGTCGCCCCGCCGTTCTTGCCCGGGTCGCGGACGCAGTTCTTGTAGTGGGCGTAGTAGCTGGCCTTCTTCAGCTGCGGGTCGACCTTGCGGGTGCCGAGCCGCTTGCTCAGCAGCGCGTTCATCCCGGTCGCGTCGACGACGACCTTCGCCCCGATCCGCCGCGGCGGCTCCCCCTTGCGGGTGACGACGACGCCGACGGCCTTCGGCAGGTCGTCCGTCTCGCTCGGTTCGAACAACACCTCGTTGACGTTCGTCTCCTGCCAAACGGTCGCGCCCTTCTCGGCCGCGTTGTCCAGCATCATCTCGTCGAACTTGCTCCGCAGCACCTGCCAGGTCTGGCTCCGCTCGTGCGGGTCCCGCTCGTCGAAGTAGAACGGCTGGCTCTCCTTCCCGGTCGCCGTCACGAACTGCACGCTGTACTTCTTGACGAAGTCCGAGTCCTTGAGCTTCGGCAGCATGCCGAGCCGCTTGAACACCCAGTACGTCTCGGGCATCAGCGACTCGCCGATGTGGAACCGGGGGAAGACGGCCCGCTCGAGGATCAGGGTCTTGTTCCCCGCCTCGGCGGTCAGCGCGCCGGTCGTTGAACCGGCGGGGCCCCCGCCGATCACCACCACGTCGTACGTCTCGTCGAAGTTGTGCGTCGTCGGGGTGCTCATGGTGTCCTGTTGCCCGTCGTAATCGTGATCGTCGTTGTCGGCTGAGGACGTGGTCGCTGAAGCGACCACGCCA
>JAQGHJ010000688.1 GCA_028288905.1 Phycisphaerales bacterium
AGCCCCTCGAGCTCCAGGTCGGCCAGCGTCTCCAGCGCCAGGTACGGGTTCACCGCGCCGGCCCCGAACCCGATCAGCAGGCAGAAGTGGTGCACCTCCCGGGCCTCGCCGGTCACGACGACGAGCCCGCACTGGGTGCGGGTGCCCTCGCGGATCAGGTGGTGGTGGACGGCCGCCGTCGCCAGCAGGCTGGGGATCGGGCAGTCGTCCGCGTCGGCCCCGCGGTCGGACAGGACGAGGATCGACGCCCCGTCCCGCACGGCCGCGGCGGCCGCGGCGCACAGCTTGTCCACCGCCGCCGCCAGCCCGGCCTCGCCGTCGGCCACCTTGAACAGCGCCGGCAGCGTGACGGCCCGCAGGTCGCCGGTCGCCACCTCCCGCAGCTTCTCCAGGTCGTGGTTCGACAGGATCGGCGCGTTCAGCTTCACCAGGTGGGCCGCCTTCGGCGACTCGTCCAGCAGGTTGCCCTCGCGGCCGAGGTACGTCAGCAGGCTGGTGACCAGCTCCTCGAAGTTCGCGTCCAGCGGCGGGTTCGTCACCTGCGCGAACAGCTGCTTGAAGTAGTTGTACAGCAGCTGCGGCCGCTCGCTCAGGCACGCCAGCGGGGTGTCCGTGCCCATCGACCCGATCGGCTCCAGCCCGTTGATCGCCATCGGGGTGATCAGGAGCTTGATCTCCTCGGCCGTGTACCCGAACACGTGCTGCCGCTTCAGCAGCGTCTCGTGGTCCGGCTGGTGGACGCTCTTCGGCTCCGGCAGCTCGTCGAGCCGGATCATGTTCTCCTCGATCCACCGCGCCCACGGCCGCTTGTCGATCAGCTCCTGCTTGATCTCGGCGTCGTCGACGATCCGGCCGGCGGCCATGTCGATCAGGAAGATCTTGCCGGGCTGGAGCCGGCCCTTCTTCACGACGTTCGTCGGCTCGATCGGGGTCACCCCGACCTCCGACGCCATCACGACCAGGTCGTCCTTCGTCACGTAGTACCGGCTCGGGCGGAGCCCGTTCCGGTCGAGCACCGCCCCGATCAGGTGCCCGTTCGTGAACGAGATCGACGCCGGGCCGTCCCACGGCTCCATCAGGCAGGCGTGGTACTCGAAGAACGCCTTGCGGTCCGGGTCCATCAGCTCGTTCTTCTGCCACGCCTCCGGGACCATCATCAGGATCGCGTGCGGCAGGCTCCGGCCGTTGGCGCACAGGAACTGCAGGGCGTTGTCGAGCGTGGCCGAGTCCGACCCGCCCTCGCTCAGGATCGGGAACATCTTCGGCAGTTCGTCCCCGAACACCTCGCTCTTGAGGCTGCCGGTCCGGGCCCGCATCCAGTTGCGGTTCCCGCGGAGCGTGTTGATCTCGCCGTTGTGGGCGACCATCCGGTACGGGTGGGCCAGCCGCCACGCCGGGAACGTGTTCGTGCTGAACCGGCTGTGCACCATCGCCAGCGCGCTGACGAACGACGGGTCCTGGAGGTCGAGGTAGAACGGCCCGACCTGGTCGGCCGTCAGCATCCCCTTGTAGATGATGCGGCTCGTGCTCAGCGAGCAGATGTAGAAGTCCTCGCGGGCGGCCGGGTGCATCGAGTCGTTGAACTCGATCATGTTCTCGGCCCGCTGGCGGACGAGGTACAACCGCCGCTCGAAGTCGGTCCGGTTGTAGAACGTCTCGCCCATGCCGACGAAGACCTGCATGATCTTCGGCATGACCTTCTTCGGGGTCGGGCCGACGTGCGCCGCGTTCGTCGGCACGTCCCGCCACCCGAGCACGACCATGCCGTAGTCGCGGATCACCTTCTCGAACGCCCGCTTCGCCTGCTCCAGCGCGGCCCGGTCCTGCGGGAAGAACACCTGCCCGACGCCGTAGTTGCCGGCCTCCGGCAGCGGGAACCCGAGGGCGGCCGCCTTGGCCCGCAGGAACGCGTCGGGCATGCGGACGAGGATGCCGGACCCGTCGCCCGAGTCCTCCTCGCACCCACACCCGCCGCGGTGGTTCATGTTCGCCAGCATCTGCAGCGCGTCGACCACCACCTTGTGCGACGCCTGACCCTTCATGTGGCAGATGAACCCGACGCCGCAGGCGTCGTGTTCGAACTGGGGGTCGTACAAACCTTCAGCCGGGGGAAGACCCTTCATGGCGATACACCCGTATCCGGAGAATCTCCGATCCGGCCGAACGTGCGTCGGGCCAGGCCGGAATCGTTGTAAAAATCAGCAGGCACGTCGGTTAGACGCGCACGGTTCGGTCGGCGCGGGTTGGGTGCCCGTCGAGCAGGCAGAACATCTTAAGGAAAACCGCGTGCCGCACAAACATTTTCGTAAACGAGTTTTCTAAGTGCTCGCCGTGCCTTCGTTTACCCTCGTTGCCCACTTCGACCGTCACCGCCGCAGCTCGCTTTAACGGCAGAGTGCGAAGTGCCGCTGACGCCTAATTGTCGGGAAGCGGCGCGAGACGGCGGCGCGCGACGTCATCGCGTGACTAGGAAAGTCGAAAAGGCTGCAATGAGCGGGCGAGGCGAGTTGGGTCCTGAGCGGTTGGCACGGTTACGTTAGCAGCGGTATGGTAACCCGGTCAACCCAGTGTTCGGGTCCCCGCTCGGCCCGCCGTACTTTCACCCCAGCCGCGGCTTGAAATCCGCCCCTGCCGCAGTACACTCGTCCTCCCCTTCCGGTGGCCGAACATCCCGTTCGACCATCGGCTGGCAGAACCTCGTTCGCCGGGTTAGCTCAGTGGTAGAGCGACGCTTTCGTAAAGCGTAGGTCGAGAGTTCAAATCTCTCACTCGGCTCTAAAATGTGAAAGGGCCCGCAAGGATTCCTCCTTGCGGGCCCTTTCAATTGGAACCTCCGGCATTAGTCAACGCTTCGAAAGGGCCGAGCCCGCTTCCTTGGGCAAGGATGTCCCCGCTGTCATCCAGAGCGCAGCGAAGGATCTCGGGCCGCAAGCGCCATCACCTGGCGGCTCATCCGTCCCGAGATCCTTCGCTGCGCTCT
>JAQGHJ010000049.1 GCA_028288905.1 Phycisphaerales bacterium
GCAGTACGGAGACCGGACGCCTCCACACCCGCGAACGGCGCGGCGCCGTCGCACCGGCCCGGCCCGGACTGCCCGGTTCGGGGCCGTTCGCCACCGGCCGGCGTTCGTCGCACTGTATGGCGGGGAGGAGCCCGCCGGCCCGGCGAACCCGTCGGCGACCGTCGACCGCCGCGGCCGCCGGGCTCCTCCCCCGCACCCGGACCCCCCGCCATGCAGTTCGAACCCCTCGAATCCCGTCGCCTGATGAGCGTGACCCTCGGCCCCGGCAAGCTGCTCGACGTCGTCGGGACCCCCGGCAACGACACCCTCACCGCCGGCCTCGACGCGGCGACCGGAAAGATCAAAATCACGGACAACGGCAAGGTGTCCCTGTTCGCCCCGTCGGCCGTGCAATTGATCCGGCTCCAGGGGCTCGGCGGGAACGACGTGCTGAAGTCCGCCGACGCCGTCACGAAGCCGACGATCATCTTCGGCGGCGACGGGAACGACGCGGTCCGCGGCGGCGGCGGCGGCGACTACCTCGACGGCGGGGCCGGCGACGACGTCGTCGACGGCGGCAAGGGGTCCGACGAGATGTACGGCGGCCCCGGGTCCGACGCCGTCGACTACTCGGCCCGGGCGGCCGGCGTCGTCGTCTCGCTCGACGGCCGGTGGAACGACGGCGGGCAGGTGGACGTCGCCGACGCCCTGTTCCACTACACGTTCGCCGGCGACATCACCGCCTGGCAATCCCCGGAGGGGGACAACGCCCACGCCGACTTCGAGGCCGTGCGGGGCAGTCAAGCCGGCGACTGGCTCCGCGGCAGCGCGGGCCCGGACGTCCTCCGCGGGAACGGCGGCGACGACTACCTCGAGGCCCGCGGCGGGTCCGACGTCCTGTACGGGGACGCGGGGGGCGACACCCTGTACGGGAACACGAACCTGTTCGACGTCGACGACCCGAACGACGCCGGCGACGCCGGCGACGACGACGTGCACGGCGGGGCCGGGGACGACCAGATGTGGGGCAGCGACCAGGGGAAGAACACGCTCCAGGGCGACGCCGGCGACGACGTGATCATCGGGGGTAGCCGGGCGGACGTCATGGTCGGCGGGTCCGGGAACGACGACCTGAGCGGCCGCGGCGGGAGCGACTTCGAGGCCGGCGGCGGCGGGGACGACACCCTGGCCGGCGGCGGCGGGGCCGACGACCTCTACGGCGGGACCGGGACCGACGCCGTCGACTACTCGGACGACATCTATCAAAACACCGCGACGTCCCCGGCCGGCGTCGTCGTGACGCTCGACGACGTGGCGAACGACGGGCTGTTCACGTACGCGTCCGACGGCGACAACGCCCACGGCGACATCGAGGACATCGTCGGCACGAAGAACGCCGACGTGCTCACCGGGTCGGCCGCCGGCAACCGGATCGACGGCGGCGGGGGCGACGACGAGATCCACGGCGGCGGCGGCGGGCCCGACGTCCTGGGCGGCGGGGACGGCAACGACCGGCTGTACGCCAAGAACGGGGTGTTCGGGGACCTGCTGATCGGCGGGGCCGGCACCGACCGGGCCTGGATCGACTCCCTCCCCGGCGGGGCGTCGGACGTCGTCACCGGCGTCGAGGTCGTCGCGAAGTGACCCGGCACCGGGGCCGGCCGTCCGCTCGCCCCGGGACCGCGGGCGGCGTCGGGGCGACGGCCGTGTTCGGGGTCGGCGGGCACCTGGCCGACCCGCCAGCCCTGGTGCTACTCGACCTGACCATGCCGGACATGGACGGGCTGGAGGTCCTTGCGGCGGCTGCGGGCCGACCCGCGGCACCGCGGCACGCGGGTCGTCATGTTCTCGGCGATCGGCGATCGGCGACCCGCGGACGGCGGCCGAGGCCCGGCGGCTCGGGGCGGCCTCGGGATCGACGACCTCCTGGCCCGAATCGCCCGATGTCTACAGGCGGTGTGAAGGGAAGCCGTGAGGGCGACGATCGCGTCGGCGACGGCCGGCCCTCCAACCGCGCCGGTCCGCCGTCGCCAGCTCCTCCCCCTTTCTTACCTTCCGTCAGGATCGCCGCGGGCGACGTAGAGCCCCCGAGGCGCGGTGGGACGGCGGCTATTGCTGAGGTTTCGGTTTCCCCGAGACGGGGTCGGACGGGTGGGCAGCCACGGCGCGAGCGTCGGACCCCTCCGACGCAGGTCCCCGGTGCCGGGCGGCCGAGGACGTCGGTGCCGCGATCGCGCCCGTCGGGTTACGGGCCGTGTCGGCCGCCGCCCGCCGGGCCTCCTGCTCGCGGGTGAGCAGCCCGGCCGCGGGGGCGGCGGCCGGCGCCAGCGCCGCGAGGAGGGTCTCGATCCGTGCCGGCTTCTCGACGACCGACGCGAACCCGGCCCGGAAGAACCGCTCGTAGTCGGCCGGGGCGACGTAGGCCGTGAACGCGACGCCGCGGACCGGCCGCAGGGCCCGGACTGCGGCCAGCAGCTCGCACCCGTCGCCGTCCGGCAGCCCGATGTCCGCCAGCAGCACGTCGACCGGGAGGCCGCGGGCGATCTCGACGGCTTCCGCACACGTCCCGGCCGTGTGGGCGACATGCCCGGCCGAGCGGAGGATGCGGGCGGTGAGCAGGGCGGTGTCGCGGTGGTCGTCCACGACCAGCACGGTCAGCGGGGGTGGCATTGGCCTGACGGGTGGAGGCTGCCCGGCCACGGCCGGGAGCGGCGGCCATGATAGGCGGTCCGCGGCGACCGACCTCAACCATATCCTAAGGTTTTAAGTGGACGAACCCCCTCGTCGTCGCCCGCGACGAGTCGGGCGGGCGACGACCTGTGGCCGTGCCTCCTGATCCCCGCCCCGCCGCCGTGCCCCGCACGACCGGCCGCCGAACGGGAACGCCCCGGCCGGTGGGGCCGGGGCGTCGTATTTTCAAGGGCGGAGGGTGCCGCGAGAAGGGGGTGGACTCGCGACGGGGGATGACCTCCCCCGCCCCGCAAGATAATACAGCACCATTGTCGACCGAGAGGGATGGGCCGAAAAGCCTGACCCGCTTCCCCAGGCAGACTCGGGCGTCAGCCGGGCGGCGGGGCGAACTCCGCCTCCCGGTCCGCGTGCGTCCCGCCGTCCGATCCGCTCGGCATTAGGGGTTTGCCCACCACCGCCAGAGCCGCGGGCAGGTCACGTACACCCAGTGCCCCACGTTGTGCCGCCACACGTTCCGGTAGTGGCCCGTCGCGCACGACCGGCAGGACGGGTCCGGACTCCCCCGCGGGTGATGCTTGGAACAGGTGCTGTGCCACCGGACCCGCGTCGGGCC
>JAQGHJ010000078.1 GCA_028288905.1 Phycisphaerales bacterium
CGGGCCGACGGCACGCTCGACGCGTTCGACCGACCGGCGGCGGCCGGGCCGTGGGAGGCTGCGCTCTCCCGCAAGGTCGCCGCGGGACTGAACGGCGTGGCCGCCTCGGCCGACGGCCGGACCCTCGTCGCGTGCGGCCCGGGCGGGACCGTCGTTCAACTGGACCCGTCGGATGCGGCGGCCGTCCGGCGGCTGCGGGGGCACCCGGGGACTGTCACGCTCGTCCGGCTCGGTGAGGACGGGGGGACGCTCGTCTCGGCCGGGACCGATCCCGACGTCCGGGTGTGGGCCCGCGGGGCGGGCGGTAGTGGGGAGTGGCGGGTCGTTCGGACGCTGCGGAACGGCGGCGAAACGCTCGGCGCGGCGATCGCGCCGGACGGCAAGCGGCTGGTGACGACGAGCCGTCCGGACCGCCTGCGGGTGTGGTCGTTGGCGGACGGCCAGTGCGTCCGCGACGCCCGGCTCGACTGGACCCCCTGGGCGGCGGCCCTGTCCCCCGACGGCCGGCGGCTGGCCGTCGGGACGTGGGGCCGGTCGCTGAGTATGTGGGACCTGAGCGACTTCTCGGCCGGCGGTACATGCCGGCCGGCCGTATTGGAAGGGCACGCCCAGATGCCGGTGGCGGACGCGTTCGACCCGTCAGGCCGTCTGTTGGCCAGCGCCAGCCCGGACGGACCGGTCCGGGTGTGGGATGCGGCGGCGGCGGCGGACGCCTCGCCCCCCGGCCGGCTGCTGGCCACGTTAGACGCCCGGGCCGGCGCGGTCACCCGGGTCGCGTTCGTCCCGGCCGGTGACGACGGCGGCAACACGGTCGCCGGCGGGTACGCCGACGGGACCGTCCGGCTGTGGGACCTGCACTCGGCAGACCGCGCGGTCGCGAACCAAGAGGCGTACCAACGTTCGCTCCGGGCCGCCCGCTGACGCCACTCCGGGCCGCCCGCTGACGCCGGCCCGGCGACGCGCCCTCACGGTGCCCTGTTCGGGGCCATCTAGCCGCCTTCCGGCCGGCGACGCACTGCATGGCGTGGAGGAGCCCGCCGGCCCGGCTAACCCGTCGACGACCGTCGACCGCCGCGGCCGGCGGACTTCTCCCCCGACCGGGACCTCGCCATGCAGATCGAAACCCTCGAAGTCCGCCAACTCATGTCTGCCACCCTCAACCCGGCCACCCACCTGCTGACCGTCAACGGGACCGGCGGGAACGACGTGATCAACGTGGCCCTGTCGGCCGACGGGAAGAAGGTTGTCGTCACCCAGAACGGCGCGACCCAGTCGTTCCTCAAGAGCCAGGTGACGAAGATCAAGGCGTCCGGGTACGCGGGGAACGACGACATCAGCATCGGCACGACCGTGAAGATCCCGGCCGAGCTGCACGCCGGGCCCGGCCCCGGCCCGGTCAACTACCTGAAGGGCGAGACGCTCCGTGGCGGCGGCGGGAACGACGCGCTGTACGCCGACAGCCCGACGAACGCGCTCCTGTACGGCCGGGGCGGGAACGACGCGATCCACACGGCGTCGGAGTCGGCCGCGTACGGCGGCGACGGGAACGACACGATCTTCGTCGACGGGATCGAGGTGACGGCGCACGGCGAGAATGGAGACGACGCGTTCGTCATCCACGCCGCGGCCCAGAATTACGTGTACGGCGGGGCCGGCACGGACAAGGCAGACTTCTCCGGGTTCGCCGCCGACCAGGTGATCGGCAACTCGTCCGCACTCCAGGCCCTGGGCCTCGGGCTCTGGTCCGGTCCCGGGGCGACCACGTCCTACGAGAGCGGGTGCTACGTGGCCGACGACGTCGAGGTGCTGGCCGGCGGCAAGGGGAACGACCAACTTTACGCCGGGGCCGGGGCTCACGCCGTGTACGGGAACGACGGGAACGACACGCTTTACGGCGGGGCCGGCAAGTGCGCCCTGTTCGGCGGGAACGGCAACGACTACCTGATGGGCTCGGGCCTGTGGGCCGACTTCCTGTCCGGCGGGAACGGTTATGACACCATCGATAGGGACGTCCTCGGCCTCGACACGTCCGTCGGCGTCGAGAGGTCCCTCTGACCGGCGCGGCGGCCGCGCCGGCCGGGGCCGGAGCGGGGATGGACGTTCGGAACACCGCACGTCCGACCTTCGAACCCGCTCGCAGCCGGCGCGGTCGCCACACAACCCGCTCCACCTTCGCCCGCTCGGACCGAGTTCTCCCCGTTCACCTCAACGGTCGCACCATGACTCCCGTGCTCACGCTCGCCGACGTCTCGCTCCGGGTGCGGCAGCACGCGCTGAACCTCGCCGTGCCCGACGGGCTCATGCCCACCTACGGCACGTCCCGGGACGGTGCGCTCCCCCACGTCGAGGTGGACGGCCGGGGTTACCACTACGTGGTCGTCGAGCGCGGGCGGGAACTTCAGCGCGTGACGACGCCCGACATCGACGAACTGCTCTACTGCGTGTTCGAATCGATCACGTTCTCCCTGGCCGCCAAAGCCGCGTCGGCGCGGAACGCGGTGACCGGGAACTACCGCCGGGGGCTGTTCGCGCGTCAGGTCGAACTTCTGGAATCGCTTTCCGCGCCGTGGGCGGCCCGGAAGGCGGCGGACCATCAGCGGACCCTGCTCGAACACCCGTTCGATGACGCGGGCGGCGGCCGCGCTGGCACGGTGGGTGCGTTGTTCGTCACGGGGTCTGCCGCGGCCGCCTCCGAGCAGCGGGACTCCGCACGCCCGCTCCCGTCGCCAGTCGCGGCCTACCGCATTTTCCCGTCTTACCCCGACACGCTCGTGTACGACGAGGGAGACGGCCGCACGATCGCGTTCGGCTGCTTGTCCCTGGCCGAGCCGCCGCGCGTGTCGGTGCCCTCGGCGGCCCGCTGGGCCGCCGGAACGCCCGAATGGGCCCGCGGCCAACGCGAAACGATCATCGGGCGGCTCCGCGCGGCCCGATGCGTGGTGTTCGAGGCGGGCGAGACGCTCACTACGATCGTGTCGCCGGACGGGGCGTTCCGGATCGAGTCCGGCCGTCGCGCGGGCGAGGAGCCGAGCTCGCCGGGCGCGATCCGCATCCTCGTCGTGCCCTCCGAAACGGCCTTGTATTACTTGCCGGGCTACGCCGTGGTCGACGCGGCGGGGTTCGACGCGCCCGGCCGCGTCGACCTGTGGATCCGGAGCCGGTCGGGAGCGATCCGGTCGGTGCGGATCGACCTGTACGCCCGGAGCTATCGGCTGCCGCCGGCGGGCGACCCTCGGCCGCTCGACATGCTGCGGGAAGGTCTGGAAGTCGCGGCCGTGGCCCCGCCGCCGTTGCCCACCCGGCGGGCACGGGTGCAGCCGCGGCCCAGGCCGGCGGTCATGCTTCGTGACGCCGCGGCGGCAGCCGGCGGCGGCGGCGCGCTCGCGGTCGGGGGCGTCTGGCTAGCCTTCGCGGGTCGCTCGGCCGGCGACCGCTCGGCCGGCGCGGTAGGGGCCCTCGTGTTCGGCACCTGCGCTTACACGGGCGTGGCCAGCTTGGCCCGGGCGGGCACGTTCGTCCGCCGGGCCGGCACCGCCGGGGCCCCGCCGTCGGGTTGGGTGCGGCTCGCCCCGTACGCGCCGCTGGTCGCGGCGGTCGCCGAGGCACCGTGGATCGTGGTGTGCGTGCTGTTCCTGCTATTCCTCGTGGGCGACCAGCCGTTCCGCTCGACGCCGGCGACGGATCGGCTGTTTCAGGTCGCCATCGCTCTGCCGTCCGGGGCCGGGCTTTTGCTGGGCCTGGTCTTCCTCGGCCTCGGGTGGGTCCGCACGCCGGCCCAGCGGGTCTTCTTCGCCCTGGGGATGTTGTTGTGCGGGCTGTTTATCGGTGCCGTCGGTGCCGGATGGATCCGATAGCCGCCGCCGCCGCCGCCGCCGCCGCCGCCGCCGCCGCCGAAACAGGAGCTACACCATGCCGCCGCCGTTGCCTCCGAAATCAAATATCGCGGTGCCGTTTGCCGTGCGGGTGGACCCGACTTGGACGGCGGATTGCGTGCGGCGGACGCTGACGGACGAGCCGGGAAAGGGGATGGGCAGCCCGGTCTCCGACGCCGACGCCGACCTGTTCCTGAAAGTCTGCGGCCTAGTCCCGGCCGGGAC
>JAQGHJ010000094.1 GCA_028288905.1 Phycisphaerales bacterium
GGCGGCGTCGACCGCCGCCCACTCGTCGGCCGTCGGGCCCGGCCCCCCGCCGGCGGCCACCATCGGCGCGTGCAGCGTCCGCCAGCCCCAGGCGTTTCGGACGTACTCGTGCAGGGCCGTCACGTCGCTGTACCCGACCAACAGCTTGGGCCGCGGCCGCCGGCCCGGCGGCGTGGCGGCGGCGAGCAGGGGCAGCAGCCGGGCCGCCCCGTACCCGCCGCGGCTGCACCAGACGACGTCGACCGCGTCGTCGAACGCGTAGTCGAGCAGGCTCCGGGCCCGTTGCTCGTCGGTGCCGGCCGTGACGAACGACCGCGCCAAGGCGTCCGGGTGGACGACGTACGACAGCCCGCCCGCCCGCAGCCGGGCGAGGCCCCGCTCCAGCTCGACCGGGCCGACGGGGGAGGACAGCGAGACGATGCCGATCCGCGGCGAGACCATGCGGCGAGTGTACCGGAGACCCGCCCGCCGGGGATCCGTCTACCGCGGGCGGGCGTGCCGGGACCGGGCGGACCGGTGCCGGCGTGCCATATGGCCCCGCCGCGGCGTCACGCCAGGGCGTCGCGGCAGTACTGCACGCACCTGGCCACCTCGGCCACCGGGTCCGACTCCTTCGGCACCGGGTACTCCAGCTCGATGTCGGCGTAGATCGGCCACTTCTCCTTCTTCAGCAGTTGCAGCACGTCCCTGAGCGGCGTCTGGCCGGTGCCCCAGGTGAGGTTCCGCCCCTCGGCCGTCCGGTCCTTCAGGTGCAGGCTGACGATCTTGTCGTGGTACTTCTCGATCACCGGGAGCGGGCTCTTGCCCTTCGTGCCGGCGAAGTAGTGGCCGACGTCGAAGTTCAGCCCGACGTATTCCCCAAGGTCCAGCAGCGGGTCGGGCGCGTCGACCGTCGGGACGTTGTTCGTGTGGTTGTGGAAGGCGACCCAGATCTTGTGCTTGTCGGCGAACGGGGCGAGCCGCTTGGGGAGCTTGTCGTCCCGCTCCGCCGTGATCGCGCGGCAGCCGAGGGCCTTGGCGACTAGGAAGTTGAAGTCGATCTCCTCGTCGGTCTTGCCGAACGGCATCTTCTGGATGTGGATGTTGACGCCGGCGTCGTTGTACAGCTTCCGCAGCTCGGCGCACTTGGCGAGCTGCGTCTCCCGCAGCTTCGCCCGCTCGGCGTCGGTCAGGGTTGGGGCCGTGGCCGGCTTGCCGCCCTTCGGTGCGGGGTCGCCGATCGTGATGCCGGTGTACGCCTTGATCGGGCCGTCCTTCAGCTCGACCTCGCTGAGCCCGCACTTGAGCAGGGCGGCGAGCGTGTCCTCGGCGGTGACGATGCGGGGGCGGTAGCTGTAGGTGTTGCACCCGACGCGGACGCCGCCGAAGACGGAGTTCGGCCTGCCGGCGGCCGGCGCGTCGGCGGCGGCTCCGGCGTGGCGGCCCAGCAGCATCGCGGTGCCCCCGGCGGCGGCCGCGAGCAGGAGCTGGCGTCGGGTCCGGGTGAACGGGCGGGTGTCGCCGTGCGTCGTCATGTCCGTGTCCCTCTCGAATCGGGTGCTCGGGTCCTGCCGGGCGGGCGGCTCGTCGCCCCGCCGGCGCGTCGGACAATAACGGGTCGGCGGCGGGCGGGCGAGCGGGCGACGGCACCGGGTCTGTGATTGTCCGCGGGGGCGGTGGCGCGACCCGCGCCGAAGCGTCTCGTCCCTTCCGGAACCCGTGGCGTCCGACGCGTGGGCATGCTGGGGTGTGACGCCTGTCGGCCGGAGGACGAAACGAACACCGTCTTTAGCGGTACACTCCCGGCATGCCCCCCGCCGCCGCCGTCGTCGCCCGTGTCGGGTTGTTGGTCCTCTGCCTCGCGGCGGCCCGGCCGGTCCGCGCCGCCGACGCCGACGCCGCGCCGGTGCCAGCGGACCCTGCCGGGACCGCGTTCTTCGAGTCCAAAATCCGGCCGCTGCTCGTCCGGCACTGCTACGAGTGCCACTCGGCCGACGCGAAGAAGGCCAAGGGCGGCCTCCAACTCGACACCCGCCAGGGCCTGCTGCGGGGCGGCGACGCCGGGCCGTCGGTCGTGCCGGGGAAGCCGGGCGAGAGCCGGCTGGTCGTCGCCGTCCGGTTCGCCGACCCCGACCTGCAGATGCCGCCGAAGAAGCGGCTAGCCCCTGAGGCGGTCGCGGACCTGGAGCGGTGGGTGGCGATGGGCGCGCCCGACCCGCGGGACGGGGCGGCGGCGGCCGTCGCCAAGAAGGGGATCGACGTCGAGGCCGGGAAGCGGTTCTGGTCGTTCCGGCCGCTGGCCCGGGCCGAGCCGCCGGCGGTTGCCGACGCGGCCTGGGCCCGGTCGCCGGTCGACCGGTTCGTGCGGGCGAGGCAGGCGGAGCGGGGTGTCGTCCCCAGCGCCCCGGCGTCGCGGGCGACGCTGGTCCGCCGGGCGTACTTCGACCTGGTCGGGCTGCCGCCGACGCCGGCCGAGGTCGACGCGTTCGCGGCCGACGAATCGCCGGACGCGTACGCGAGGCTCGTCGACCGGCTGCTCGCCAGCGACGGGTACGGCGAGCGGTGGGGCCGCCACTGGCTCGACGTCGCCCGGTTCGCCGAGAGCGGCGGGTACGAGTTCGACAAGGACCGGGCCGGCGCGTTCCACTACCGCGACTTCGTGATCCGCGCGCTGAACGCGGACATGCCGTACGACCAGTTCGTCCGCCTGCAGCTGGCCGGGGACAAGCTGGCGCCGGGGGACTACGCCGCCGCGGCGGCCACCGGGTTCGTCGTCGCCGGCCCCTACCCGGGGCAGACGACGGCCAAGACGCTGGAGCCGATCCGGTACGACCACCTCGACGACATGGCCTCGACCGTCGGCTCCGCCCTGCTCGGCCTGACCGTCGGGTGCGCCCGCTGCCACGACCACAAGTACGACCCGCTCCCGGACGCCGACTACTACCGCCTCGTCGCCTGCTTCGCCCGGACCGACTCGACCGACCTCCTGCTCAACCCGGACCCCGCCGCGTACCGCAAGGCGAAGGACGCGTGCGACGCCGCCCACGCCCCAGTCGTCGCCGCGTGGGACCGATTCCGCGCCGGCGAGCTGCCAACCCGGTTCGACGCGTGGCGGAAGGCCCGGTCG
>JAQGHJ010000104.1 GCA_028288905.1 Phycisphaerales bacterium
TCCGGCACCCAAACCCGCTCGGACCGGGTCTCGTACACCGGCTCGACCCAAACTCGCTCGCATCGGTCCTCGAACACCGGCTCGACGAACCGCTTGTCGCACACGGTGCGATACTCGGCCGGCACCCAGACGCGGGTCCGCCGCTCCTCGAACCGGTCGCGATCCCGCCCGCCGCCGAGCTGGATGTTCACGTCCACGTCCACCCGGCCGCCACGGTCGTGGCCGGCTTGGGCGGCGGACGGGGTTAACCCGCCGAGGCCCGCCAAGGCGGCGGCCGACAGGACGAACATCGACGCCTTCTTACCGAACGACCGCCCGAGCATGTTTGTGATGGTCTGCATAGCCGCCTCCGATCATCTCTTACGATTCGAGCCCGCCGGAGCCAAAGGCCGTTGGGGGCTTACGTAGAGAAAGACGTCGGGCAGGGGGCGAAGTTAGCGGTGACCCGATCAGGGCAGTCGGAGGGAAAGAACGTCCGATAACCGCACCGCTTGGCTGCCGGAGCCGGGGGAGGTTTGGGACGGCGGTCCCGGTCCCGAACCTACTCCGAGTACTCGCACCACGTCTTGGGCGTCTCCCACACGGTGACGCTGGCGAGCCGGCCGCGGGCACCTTCGAACCGCGGCTTGAGGAGCCGGTAAATGACCCTGGCGATGTTCTCGACGCTCGGGATCTCCTCGCGGAACTCGGGTAGCTCGGCGTTGAGGTTCTTGTGGTCGAACCGGTCGATCACGGCCTCGGCCACCGTACGCTCGAACCGCGGCACGTCGACCAGCAGGCCGGTCGCGTCCGGCTCGCCCGCGAGCGTGACCTGCACCTCGTAGTTGTGCCCGTGCCCGAGGGGGTTGTTGCACTTGCCGAACGTCGCCCTGTTGGCGTCGTCCGTCAGGGCGGGGTTGTGCAGGCGGTGGGTGGCGGAGAACTCGAACTTCTGGCTCAGGCGGACCATCGGGCGCTCCGGCGTGTGTTCGGCCGCTTCGACGGCGTAAATGAGGAACGGCGACAGGTGCAGCGACAACCGGCGGACGCTCGCACCGGGCCAAGCGTCCCGCAGCAGGCCGAACAGCTCGGCCGCCACCGTGCCGCCGCCGCCGAACGTCCGCTCACGAACGTGCCGCTCGACCCGCGGGACGGCGAGCCGGCGGACGGCGTCGTCCACGTCCTTGATGTTCCGGACGTACTGGCTGGCCGCCTCGGGCTCGCCGGCGAGGGTGACGGTCAGGGCGAAGTAGTGCCCGAGCCCGGTGAGGGACGGGAACCCGGCGTAGGCGTTCGTCGCCTTGCCGGCCAACTGATCGTCCGGCGCGGCGTTCACCGCGAACCGGACTTCGCGGGTGAGTCGGAACATGCGACGGGAGTATAGGCGAACGGGCCGGCCGGGCTCCCCGGCCGGCCGGTTCGCCGGCGGCTGCGTTCGGGGCTCGGTTACAGCTTCCCCGGGTCGAGCACGACGTGCCGCACCTTCTCGCGTCGCCAGGTGTAGGTGATGTGGACGCGGCCGTCGGGCGTTTGTATGACCCCCGGGTACGAGTACTCGCCCGGGTCGCGCTCCAGGACCACCGCCGGCCGCCACGCCTTGCCGTCCGCCGAAACGGCGACGTTGAGTGGTGATCGGCCGCGGGCCGTGTGGTTGTAGACGAGCAGGGACCGCCCATCCGTCAGCGTCACCCCGTCGATCCCGCTGTTCGGGTTCGGCAGGTCGAGCGGGGCGGGGGCCGACCACGTCCGGCCGTCGTCCGCCGACTCCAACGAGACGACCGCGTGGTTGGTCTTGCTTCGACAAAGGGCGACGAGCTTTCCGGGCGGTCGGAGTAGGGTGGGCTGGATGAGCCCAAAGGTCTTCCCGTCGCACAACGGGCCGGTCTGGGTGAACGCCCAAGCGGCGCGCGAAGCAGTGGTCGCTGGGGCGGTCGGGGTGGCGGGGGCGGAGGTGGCGGGCGGGGTGGCGAACTCCATGTGGACGCGCCACCCGTCGCCGCCCTCGGTGCTCGACGGGCAAAGCAGCCGGCCGTCCGGCAGGTCGATCGGCTTGTTCTTGATCGGCCCGAGCGTCCCGTCCGGCAGGCGGGTCGGCACTGACCACGTCCGCCCGTCGTCGGCCGAGGTGGCGACCATGCCCCACCACGCGCCCGGCCGCGGGCCGACCTTGTAAAACAGGACGAGCCGGCCATCCTTCAGTGCGTGCAGGACGGGGTTCCAGCACGGTTGCCGCGAACCGTCAAGCTGGCGGCCGTCGAACGCCGAGACCGGCGCGGACCATGTGGTCCCGTCGTGCCGGCTCACCCAGATGCAGACGTCCTTATTCCCCTCAGCCGTGCCCCCGAAGAACGAGCAGACGAGACCCGAACGGGTCGTGGCGATGGTCGAGGCGTGGACGGAGGGGAAGGGGGCGTGGTCGTAGACAAACTCGCGAAATAGGACGGCGGGCTCAGGAACGAGACTAGCCGGCAGGCTCGACGGTGGCGGTGGGGGAGCCGGCGTCGTAGCCGGTGCCGCCGGCAAGGTCGGGATGAGCAGGACGGTCGCACCCATCGCGGCGGCGGCGGGCGCGAGCAGCGACGCGAGCGGGCGGGGCGGCGACGGCATCTCCCAGAGAATACCTCGGGCCCAGCCGCCCGTTCGCCGCGGTAGCAAACCGGCCGCCGGCCCCCGCCGCGTGGGCACGACGGTGATCTTCTTCGCCGGGAGTGACTTCGCCCAAGGACGCCCAGCGGGACACGCTGCGCTACTTCGCGGCCCGGCCGTGCGACCGCGCCGGCGGCGTCGTCGCCTCGACTGCGGTGAACGACTCGAGGATGTTGTAGCGGTGCCGCTGCCCCTTGTTGACCACCCAGGAATCGCCCGGCTCCAGCGTCACCTTCTGCCCCTCGATCTCCAACTCGGCCCGCCCGCGAATGACGAACCCGACCGTCTCGTAGTCGCGCGCAGCGACCTCCTTCGGCTCCCCCGGCTGCTCGTCCTCCCACAGCCGCATGGCGGTGGTCACCCCGGAGGCCAAGTACTTCTGCCCCTGCTCGCCGCGGGGCGATGCGGCGCTGCTGACCTTCGTAACGCTCGTGTTGACGGCGATGGCAGTTGTGTCCGACATGTTGTGCTCCCGGCTGGAGGTCCCTGCTCGATGCGAACGATCCAGGAGATGTCTTAGGTCGCGCGCGGGGCGGGTGTCGACCCCGAAAAGGTCGCAACGACGAGAGCCGAACTGGCCGAGGGCGGTGCTGGGAAGGTGCAACCTCGGGCAAGTCAGTCGCGGCGACTGCCGGGCGAGGCAAGCGTTCCGCCCGCAACGCCAGGGCGAGGGCGAGCAACGGTGTCGAACCCGACGCCGGCCGGGGGCGGCCGGCGGACCAGCTTGGCGTCGAGCGAGGGCGAGACCATTTCGACCGGCGTCCGGCGGCGAACGACTGCGATCGCCACCGTCCAGAGCAGCAGCCCGCCGGCCGCCGCCCGGTTCTGCCACCCGCTGAACTCCCACGCGTCCGGGTTCACCCACCGCGACTTCCACAGAGGCCACCCGTAATCGATCGGCCAGCCCGGGCCGGAGCCCACGTAGTCGAGCACGAAGTGAACGTGAGCCAGCCCCAGGTAGACGATGAACGCCGGCGCCCGCCGCGCGGAGAACGCCGCCAGCACCGCCGCCGTCACGACGGCGAACAGCAGGTTATGACAGGCGACGTGGTGGTAGGTCCAGTACGCTTCTTTCCCGAACGCGTACGAAGCGCCGTCCAAGTCCGGCAGCGTGGCGGCCGCCATGCAGAACAGCCGTTCCCGAGCCGTCAGTCGGAACACGTTCCCGATGCACCAGCCGGACAGGATATGCGTCGGGACGTGCATGCGGCTGTCGGGGGGAGAGCAGGAGGGCTGGTAACGCCTCTGCGGGTGAACTCGGACACCGGGTACGCTGTACCCCGTCGCGACAATCAGGCACTCCAGACGTCCGAAGGTCCAAGCCGACCCGCACCGGCGTAACGCTGGTCGCCCGCCGTCCGAAGCCGGCACGCTCCCGGCACCTGCTGCCGCCCAGCGACGGCTGGCCGCCGACTGGCTACTGGCCACTGACCGGGTCCCGCCGGCGGAGCACACGGCGTTTCATTCGCCCGAGCGGCCGTCGCACGCTTGCCTTTAAACGCCGCCACCAGTGGATCTTGACCTCGGCCGGCGCCCGGGTCCGGAAAGTGCCGCCGAACTGGCGGACCGCGAAACGCGACGCGCGCCAGTCACCATGCATCAGTCGCTTCAGCAGCGCCCCGGACGCGGGGTCCGCGCTGGTCAATGCCGGCACGTAGGCGTCTGGGAAGTACGGGAACGGGACGAACAGCTTGCTGGCGGCGACCCGGTAGGCGTCGAGGCTGGGGTTCAATAACTTGGCGAACCCGGAGAGGGCGGACTGGCACTTGAGCAGGTA
>JAQGHJ010000106.1 GCA_028288905.1 Phycisphaerales bacterium
TGACCGCCTCAAGGCATCGCCCGAACTCGGGCTGCCGGTGCTGGAGCCACTCCGGGCCGACCCCGCCAAATACGTGCAGGACACTGTCAGCAACTGGCTGAACGACGCGGCCAAGACCTAGCCCTACTGGGTCCGGACCCTATGCGAGTTGTGGGAGCGAGAGTCGAGCACCCCAGAGGCGACCCGCCGAATCATCAAACGCGGCGCGCGGAACCTGTAGCCGCCGACGGTGCTAGCGCGATACCCTCGGCACCGATGCGTAGCGACGCCACCTCCCACACCCGCCGCCGGGCCGCCGTCGCGACCGCGGTTGTCGTACTCGCCTGCGCCGCCGGCTGCTCGTACCGCCCGGAGTCGCCGTTCAGCGGGCTGACGCCGGCCCAGGCCCGCGCCGTGTCGGCCGAGCGGGCCGCCGCGCGGGACGACGTGCTGCGGGCCGACCTCCGGTCGGCGCTCGACCGCCGCCGGCCGCGGAACGTGTTGATTCTGTCCGGCGGGGACGCCGACGGGGCGTTCGGCTGCGGCGTCCTCGACGGGTGGGGCCGGCGCCCCGGCGGCCGGCCGCGGTTCGACGTCGTCACCGGCGTCAGCACCGGCGCCCTGATCGCGACGTTCGCGTTCCTCGGGGAACCGGCCGACCACGCCGCGCTGCGGGCGGTCTACACGACGGTCCGCGATCGGGACGTGTTCACCGGGCCGTTCGACTTGGGGCCGCCCAACTCGGTCTTCGACACGACCCCGCTCCGCCGGCTGATCGCCGCGGCGGTCACGCCGGAGGTGTTCCGCCGCGTCGCGGCCGCCCACGCCGACGGGCGGCGACTTTACGTCTCGACCGTCGAACTGGAATCGGGCGAGACGTACGTCTGGCCGCTCAGCAAGCTGGCGTACGACGCGGTCGGACCGGCGGGCGGGACGGCGTCGGAGTCCGACCCGGGTCTCGCCCGGTTCCGCGACGTGCTGCTGGCGGCGGCGGCCATCCCCGTCCTGTTCCCGCCCGTCGAGATCGACCGCGGGCTGCACGCCGACGCCGGGCTGCGGGAGGCCGTCACGCTCCGCCGGTTCATGCTCGGCCTGCGGCGGGCGGCCGCGCTGGCGGTGGGGGCCGATGGGACGGATGGCGGTGCGACGGACGACGGTGCCGCCGGCCCGCCGGTCGTCTGGGCGATCGTCAACGGCAAGCTGCGTGGCCCGCCGGAGACGGTGGGGAACAACGTCGCGAGCATCGGCGTCCGTAGTCTGACGCTGTATACCGAGTCCCTGGTGCTCCTGAGCCTGCGTGACGCGGCCCACGTGGCCGGCGCCCGCGGCGCGGGCTTCCGCTTCCGCTGGATCTGCGAGCCGGACGACCTCGACCCCCGGGCGGGCGGCTCGGTCCTGCCCGCGATGTTCGATCCCGCCGTCACCCGGCAGCTGTACGCGGCCGGCGAAGGCTTGGGCGGCAGCGGCTCGTGGCACGACGGTCCGCCACCGCTCGATGCGGACGCCGACACGGACGCGGCCCCGGACGTACCGGAGATGAACGCCGCCGAGGGCGTGGCCCGCGACACCACCCCATGACCTCGCCATCCCCCATCACCGTCGCCCCGGCCGCCGAGGCCGAGGTCCCGCTGATCCTTTCGTTCATCCGCGGATTGGCCGAGTACGAGAAGCTCGCCCACGCCTGCGTGGCGACCGAGGCGGACCTGCGGCAAACGCTGTTCGGGCCCCGGCCGTACGCCGAGGTGCTGATCGCCCGGGCCGGCGGGGAGCCGGCCGGGTTCGCGCTGTACTTCCACAACTACTCGACGTTCCTCGCCCGGCCCGGGCTTTACCTGGAGGACCTGTTCGTCCTCCCCGCGTTCCGGCGACGGGGGATCGGGCGGGCGCTGTTCGCCGCCCTCGCCCGCGTCGCGCGGGACCGCGGCTGCGGGCGGATGGAGTGGTCCGTGCTGAACTGGAACGCCCCGTCGATCGACTTCTACAAGAGCCTCGGTGCCGAGCCGCTGGACGAGTGGACGACCTTCAGGCTGGCCGGTGGCGCGATCGAGAAGGTCGCGGAGGGCTGAAGCGTAAGCCGGCGGCATGGACGGTCGGACTCACCACGAAGCCACGGAGTACACGAAGACGCGAAGTGGTGCGGGGGACGACTCCGAAGGGTTCCACGGGCGCGCCGGGGGCGTCCCTTATCCCGTATAGCGTCAGCCCGCAAACCGTCTGCTCGCGCGTTCCCGATCAGTTACCTTCGCTCTTCGTGACCTTCGTGCTCGTCGTGCCTTCGTGGTAAGAACGAAGGTCAATCCCGCCGGGCGCGCAAGAGTCACGGTGCCAACGCGGGTAGCCCGGCAGACTGAGACAGACCATGAGCCTTTACGACTCCGTCCTGATCACCGGCGGCAACGGCATGTTGGCCTTCGCCGTCAAGGAGGCGCTCGCGGCCCGCGGCATCCCGTTCGCGTCGGTCGGCCGAGCCGAGTGCGACCTGGCCGACGTCGACGCGGTCGCGCGGACGTTCGACCGGGTGAAGCCGACGCTCGTGCTGAACTGCGCCGCGTACACGAACGTCGACGGGTGCGAGACGGACCCGACCGGCGCGACGGCCGGCAACACGACCGCCCCCGGCAACCTCGCCAAGGCCTGCCGGGCCGGCGGGGCGGCGCTCGTCCACTACAGCACCGACTACGTATTCGACGGCAAGGGCGAACCGGCCGCCGACGGGTCGGGCCCCTGGCCGTGGCGGATAAACGACCCGGTCGCCCCGCTCGGGGCGTATGGCCGGAGCAAGCTCGCAGGCGAGCAACTGCTGCAAGAGCACGCCCCGGCTCGGTGGGTCATCGCCCGCACCCAATGGCTGTACGGCCCGAGCGGCAAGCACTTCGTGGACACGATGCTGAACGCCGCCCGGGCCGGCAAGCCGCTGAAGGTGGTGGCCGACCAAATCGGGTCGCCCACGTACACTCCGCACTTGGCCGCCGCCACGCTCGACGTGCTCGACCGCGGCGGGCAGGGCATCTGGCACCTGAGCAACAGCGGCCGCACAAGCTGGTTCGGGTTTACCGAAGCGATTATGGCGGCATTCGACGTGACGCCGGCGTCGCTCGTCCCGGCCACCAGTGCCGAGTGGAAGCAGATCCGCCCGCAGGCCGCCCACCGCCCGGCGTGGAGCGTGTTCGACCTGACGCCGTACGAGGCGCTGATTGGCAAGCCGATGCCCCGTTGGCAGGACGGGCTGACGGCCTACGCGGGCCGGCGATAGCCGGACGTAATGGGTGGCGACGGACGCGGCGGCCGGATCGCAGGCCTACGCGCAAAGTTGCCAAGCCGGCCGCCGGGCGGGACATTAACCGGCATGAACCGCTCAATGCCGCGCGTGGGGTGGACGGGATGGGTCGCGGTGGCCGTCGCCTTGTGTTGGTTGGCGGCACCCGATCCGGCGGCGGCGGCGGCCTGGTGCCGTGACGTGTCCCACGCGCCGATTCAGCCGAAAAGCGGCGAGGCCGTGAAGGTGTCCGCGGTCGTCGCGGCCGGCGTCACCGACGTCTCGCTCCAGTACCAGCTCGTCGAACCGGGCGACTACATCGAGCTGAAGGACCCGGCCTACGCGAAGAAGTGGGTCCCCCTCCCGATGCGCGCCGGCCCGCCTGCCAAGAACAACAAGGGGACGACGTACGCCGTCCAGCTCCCGGGCGACCTTCAGAAGAACCGCCGGCTCGTACGGTACCGCATCACCGGCAAGTCGGTCGGCGGACAGGCCGTCACCTCGCCCGGCGGCGGGGAGGACGGCGAGAACCACGCCTACTTCGTCTACGACGGCGTGCCCGCCTGGGCCGGTGCGATCGAGCCCAAAAGCAACGACGTCAAGCGAAAGGAACCCGTCACTTTTCCGCCGGAGGCGATGCGGCGGGTGCAGGCGTACCACCTGCTCGGCAAGAAGCAGTCAGTCGAGAACGCCACCTGGAACGAGCAGGTCGGCGGCAAGGATTACAAGTACACCGGCACCCTCGTCGTCGGCGGCGAGGTGTTCGACCACGTCGGGTACCGCGCCCGCGGCGGCGGGTGGCGGTACGCGATGGCGAAGAACCAGTGGAAGTTCGACCTGCCGTCCGGCCAGCGGCTGAAGGCCAAGGACGACTTCGGCCGGCCGTACCCGGTGTCGTGGGGCAAGGTGAACCTCCGCGGGGCGATCCAGATGGGCCAGTACGGCCGCCGCGGCGAGCAGGGGCTGTACGAGTCGGTCGGGCTCCGGCTGTTCAACCTGGCCGGCGTGCCGGCCCCGCGGACGCACTACGTCCAGCTCCGGGTCGTCGACGAGCCGGAGGAGACTCCGTCCGACCAGTATCGCGGCGACTTCTGGGGCCTGTACGTGGCGATCGAGAACGAGGATGGGCGGTTCCTCAAGGGCCACGGCCTGCCGGACGGCAACCTGTACAAGATGATGAACGGGTCCGGCGACCTCGGGAACCAGGGCAAGGGGCAGCCCGGCGACAAGTCGGATCTGAACTCGTTCGTCGGGTCGTACGTCAGCGACCGGAAGCCGGACGACTGGTGGCAGGCCAACCTCGACCTGCAGAACTACTACAGCTACCGGTCGATCGTCGAGTGCGTCCACCAGTACGACATCGCCGAGGGGAAGAACTACGACTACTACCGGAACCCGAAGACCGGCAAGTGGATGGTGTTCCCGTGGGACCTGGACCTGACGTGGGGCGACCACATGTACGGCAACGGCGACGAGCCGTTCAACAGCCGGGTGCTGTCGCAGCCGAGCTTCCGGGGGGAGTACCAGAACCGGCTGCGCGAGGTCCGGGACCTGCTGTACAACCCGGACCAGACCGGGCAGCTGATCGACGAGGCGGCGGCCGTCATCACCGGGCCGCCCGGCACCCCGACGATCGCCGAGGCCGACCGGCGGAAGTGGGACTTCCACCCGATCATGGCGAAGGTGGGCGGGCAGGCAGGCACCGGGCTGTACTACCAGGCGGCGGCGACGAAGGATTTCGCCGGGATGGTGGCCCAGATGAAGGCGTACGTCGTCAGCCGGGGAAAGTGGATCGACGACACGCTGCTGAACGACCCGAAGGTGCCCGCCGCCCCGACGGCCACCTACGCCGGCACCGCCGGGTACCCGGCGGCCAAGTTGAAGTTCAAGGTCGGGCCGTACCAGGGGGCCGAGCCGTTCGCCGGGATGGCGTGGCGGCTGGCGGAGGTGGCGGCGAAGGACGCGAAGACGACGTTCCCGCCGACCGCCCGACCGTACGAGATCGCCGCGGTGTGGGAGAGTGGCGAGCAGAAGCAGTACGCCGCCGAAGCGACCGTGCCGGCCGACGCGGTGAAGCCCGGCCGCACGTACCGGCTGCGGGCCCGGGTGAAGGACGCCGGCGGCAGGTGGAGCCACTGGTCGCCGGCGGTGGAGTTTGTGGCGGGCGGGTGATTCGCCGTGGCACGGGTTTCCAACCCGTGTGAACGGGCCGGCACCGGTGGTACACCAAGGCGTTCGCTCCCGCCCCAGCCACCTCACACGGGTTGGAAACCCGTGGCACGGCAGGTGGTTAGAACCCCGTGCGCTTGAACTGCTTCTCCAGGTCCCGGAGCGTGAGCCGGAGCGTGGTCGGCCGGCCGTGGGGGCAGTTGCTGCTGCGGTCTACCAGTTCGCGCCGGGCGACGAGGGCGTCGACCTCCTGCGGCGTGAGCGGGTCGCCGGCCTTCACGGCCGCCTTGCACGCCATCATGTCGAGCACCTCGTGGAGCAGCTCCTCGTGGTGCAGGTCGAGCAGTTCCTGTTCGCCCCGCTCCAGCAGCTCGCGGACGAAGTCGGCCGGGTCGAGCTTGTCCAGGAACGTCGGGAACGACTGGACCGCCACCGCGGCCGGGCCGATCGCGGCCACGTCGATCCCCATCCGTTCCAGCACGGGCCGGACTTGGTCGAGCAGCGCCGCCTGCGTCGACGACACGTCCACGACGGCCGGGATGAGCAGCCGCTGGCTTTCCATCGGCCCTCGGCTCACCCGGGCCAGCAGCTCCTCGTACATGATCCGCTCGTGCAGGGCGTGCTGGTCGATGATGAGCATCCCGTCCTCGCTCTGGACGACGAGGTAGCTGTTGTGCAGTTGAATGGCAGACGCCGGCGCGGGCGGCCCGGCGGACGCTGCGCTGACAGTTGGCGTGAAACCGTTCACAGCGCTTGGACGGGGAATGTCGGCGATCCCAAAGTCACCCGCTCCCGCCGGCCGTCGTGCGTCAGGCCCGCCAGTCGGCGTTCCTGCGTTTAGGGTGTGGGGCGGCGCGGCGTCACCGTTCGCGCCGCTCGTCCCGCCCCACGAGGCGTCGACGGCTGAATCGTGAGACGGCCCGTCTAAGTTGACCGGCAACAGCGGCTGGGCGTCGGCCGACGCCATTGCGGCGGGGTCGAACTGGGACTTGAAGAAGTCGGCCAATTGCCGAAGCCGGCTCGCTTGGTCTTCCCGGCCGGCAGGCTCGCCGTATCCGCCGCTTGTGCCGCCGCCTACGAAGGCGGGGCCGGCCGGCCGGGTCGGCACGGCGTACGGCGTCAGGTCACTCGCCAGCAGCTTTTCCCGGGCGGCCGACAGCACCAGCCCGTGAATCCGGCCCGTGTCCTTAAACCGCACCTCGATCTTCGTCGGGTGGACGTTCACGTCCACGTCCTGCGGCGGCACCTCCAGCATCAGCACGGCGGCCGGGTGCCGGCCCGGCTCGCACAGCCCGCGGTACGCCTCCTTCAGGGCGTGAATGACCGTCTTGTCGCGGATGTACCGGCCGTTGAGGTAGACGAATTGATACCGGCTCGTCGGCCGGGCCAGCTCGGGCAGCCCGACGATGCCGTACGCGCGCAGCTCGGCGTCCCGGGCGTCGACGGCCAGCCGCTCGGGGCGGAACTCCTTCGGCCACGCCGCCAACCACCGCCCGACCGGGTCGGCGACGGCCGGCAGGTCCAGGGCGAGCTTGCCGTTGTGCAGCAGGGAGAACGCGACGCGGTGGTGGGGCAGGGCAAGGCGGGTGACGGTGTCGGACACGTACCCGAACTCGGTGGCGGTGCCCTTCACGAACTTCCGGCGGGCCGGCACGTTGAAGAACAGGTTGCGGACCTCGACGGTCGTGCCGGCGTTGCCCGCCGCCGCTTGGACGTCGGACCGGTCGCCGCCGCGGTCGTGGACCTCCCACGCCCCGTCGTCGTCCGGGACGCGAGACAGAATGCGGGCGTGGGAGACGGACCCGATGCTGGCCAGCGCCTCGCCGCGGAACCCCATCGTGCGGATGCGGAACAGGTCGTCGTCGGTGGCGAGCTTGCTCGTCGCGTGCGACGCGAACGCCAGCGGCAGGTCGGCCGGCGGGATGCCGCCGCCGTCGTCGATCACCCGGATCAACGCACGCCCGCCGTCCTCGACCTCGACGGTGATGCGGGTGGCCCCGGCGTCGATCGCGTTCTCGACCAGTTCTTTAACGACGGCGGCCGGCCGCTCGATCACCTCCCCGGCGGCGATGCGGTTCACGAGCGACGGCGGAAGTTGCTGAATTCGGCCGGCGGCCATCGGGACATTGTACGGCGGGCGGGGGAGCGGGTCGTGCCGGCAGGCCGCCCGCGTCAGCCGTGCGGGGAACACACGACGCGAAGGCGCAAAGAGCGCGAAGGGGAGAACGAACCAGGGAGTTGCGGGCGCAATCGGGCGTGGAAGGCGTCCCCGTGCCACGGGGGAGACTGGCGACTGGGCATCCGCCCGCCTTTTCTCACGATCTTCGCGTCTTCCTTCGTGCTCTTCGCGCCTTCGCGTCGCGTGTTCCCTGCCCTCGTCACCCGGACGTCACCGGTCCCGCGGCCGGCCGCGGGTCGAACGTGTACCCGAACCGCGTCACGTCCTCCGCGAACCACGCCCCGACCCACTCGGCCGTCGCGGCGTCGTACGCCGCCCGGTAATCGGTCTTGGCGGTGCCGTTCAGGTGCGGCAGCGTGCCGCCCTGAAGCCCGAGGCGGGCAGACACAGCTTCGTAGAAGCCGGCGAGATCCTCGAACCGGCCTATCAGGTCGATGTCGACGTTACCGTCGTGGTCCTTCAGCCAGTCGACGTTCGGCAGGAACATCTTCGGGTTGTCGTACAGGCGGGGGTTCTTGTCCGGGCCGTAGGTCTGCCGCACCCAGTCAGAAAATGGCACGGACCCGTCGCCCAGCCCGGTCTGGTTCGTCGCGACCCGGTGCTTGTAGTGCGAAACGACCTTGTCCCACGGGTTGCGGACGACGGTGAACCGGTAGGCAGACGCCCAGGCCGGCTTGCCGATGCGGTCGATCACGTCGCGGGCGGTCAGGTGCTGCTTGACGGGCAACCCAATCGCCCGGCCGACGCTCGTGCCGGCGCACTTGTTGATGTGGATGAACACGAACGGCAAGTTCGGCCCC
>JAQGHJ010000121.1 GCA_028288905.1 Phycisphaerales bacterium
GGCCGCGAACACGGTCATCGAGTCGACCGGGCTCCGGCCCATCATCCGTCCGAGCGTCGCGTCGGCGACCGCCACCCCACGCCGGGCGGCGACGGCCCGCCCGGCCGCCCAGTACACCCGCTCGGAGTCGATCATCAGCCCGTCCATGTCGAAGATCACGGCCCGTAGTCGCATGGCGGCAGGGTAGGGCAGAAGAGGGGAAGCGGAAAGTAGGCGGAAGGCAGAGGAGAGGGAACCGGGCCGTAGAGATGGCGGCTCGTCACTCCTCATTTGCCTACGGACTACGGTCCCGTCTATTTCACCTCGACGATCCCAGCGTCGATGTACTGCCCGCCGGTCCGTTGTAGGCAGTGGATGGCGATCGTGTTTTGGCCGCCGGGCTTGAGCGCCTTGAGGGCCTCGGGGCGGATGGGGACGAGGGCGTACTCGGTCGTGTACCCGGTGACGGTCGCGGCCGGCACGCCGTTCAGGTACACCTCCGCGTCCTCGTCGTGGTACAGCGACAGGTGCAGCCGGTCGACGGCCGCGGCGGCCGGCAGGTCGAACGTCCGGCGAACCCAGATGTCTTTCCCCTTCCACTCGGTCCTTACGGTCGTCCCCGGCGTGTTGGCCGTGCCGAATCCCGCCGGGCCGGTCTGCCAAGCGGCGTCGTCGAACGCCGGCTTCTCCCACCCGTCGGCCGGCTTTTCAATCGCGTACCGCCACGCGATCGGTGCCGCCCGGGCGTCGGGCACGACCTCGGTCACGACCGGCGGAGGGCCGTACAAACGGCGGGCGGCGGCGGCCGTCCGCGCCTCGTCCATCTTGATCACCTCCCGGTCGTACGTCATCAGCCCGTTCACCTCGATCTCGACGTCCGTCGTCTGCGTGTAGACGGCGGCCGAGTACCCGGGCGTGCCGACGAGCGGGTGCAGCCGGGCCAGCAGCCCGAGGTACGCGTCGGTCAGGGCGTCGGGGGTGGTGAAGCTGCGGTAGCCCCAGTTCTTCTCATCCTGCCAGCTGTGCCCCTTGACCGGCAGCCCGAGCCCGCCGAACTCGCCGAGCACCATCGCCCGCTCGCCCCGCTTCCTCACGCTCGCGGCCGACGGGGCGGGGCCGGGGTAGACGTGCAGGTCGAGCACGTCCCCGACCCCGCGGTCGGCCCACCCGCTGGCGTTGTCCACCCACCGGGTCGGGTCGAGCTTCTTGGTCAGCTCGGCAATCCGGGCCGTGTCCGACTGGCCCCAGCCCTCGTTGAAGGGCACCCACATGACGATGCTCGGGAACGGCCGCAGGGCTTCGATGATGTTCGCCCACTCCCGCTCGTACGTCGCGACCGACTCCGGCGACCGCTTGAAGTCCTCGGCCGCGTTCGGCCCGATCCCGCGGTCCCCGCTGGGCATGTCCTGCCAGACGAGCAGGCCCATCTCGTCGCACGCGTGGTACCAGGTGGCCGGCTCGACCTTCACGTGCTTGCGGACCATGTTGAACCCGAGCCGCTTGGTCACGGCCAGGTCGTACTTCATCGCCGCGTCGGTCGGGGCGGTGTACAAGCCGTCCGGCCAGAAGCCCTGGTCGAGCGGGCCGTACTGGAAGAGGAACTTGTCGTTGAGCATTAGCCGGGGCACGCCGGCGGCATCCTTGGCGACGGAAAGTTTGCGGACGGCGAAGTACGACTCGACCGTCTCGCCGGCCGGCGTTCCCGCCGCCGCCGCGGCACCCGCCCCGCCACCCACCGTCACCCGCAGCCCGTACAGGTTCGGCGCGTCCGGGGACCACCGCTTGGCGTCCGGCACCTTCAGAACCAAGTTTGACCCGACCGCCCCCTTGGCCGAGGCGACCTCCTTGTCCCCGTCGAGCACGACGGCCGACAGCGTCGCGCCGCCGGCCGCCCCGCCGACGGCGGCCGCGATTCGCACCTCGTTCTTGTTCGCGTCCGGGGTGACGGCCAGCGACCGGACGTACGTCGCCGGCACCGGTTCGATCCACACGGTCTGCCAGATCCCGGTCGACGGGGTGTAGTAGATGCCCTGCGGGTTGCGGACCTGCTTGCCGCGGGGCTGGTATCCGGCGTCGGACGGATCGAGGACGGCGACCGTCAGCACCTGCTCGCCGCCGGCCGACAGTTGGTCGGTGACGTCGAACGAGAACGGGTCGTACCCTCCCCGGTGGGTGCCGACCGACTTGCCGTTGAGCGTGACGGTGGACTGCCAGTCGACGGCTCCGAAGTGCAGCAGCACCCGCTGGCCGCCGGCCCGCCACTCGGCCGGCACGGTGAACGACCGGCGGTACCAGAGCGCCTTGCCCGGCCCGACCGTCTTGCCGACGCCGCTCAGGGCCGACTCGACCGGGTACGGGACGAGGATCTTGCCGTCGAAGGCGGCCGGGGCCGCCGGAGCCGCCGCGGGGGCGGTGGCCGGCGGGCCGGCGTTCGGCTTGCCGGCATCCGGGCCGGCAACGTCCGGCTGCGCCGAGTCGATTTTCGGCCTGATCGCGTAGTCCCACAGCCCGTTCAGGTTCCGCCACCGCGGGCGGGTGAGCTGCGGCCGGGGGTATTCGGTCCGGGCGTTGGTTGGGGACACTTCTTTAGCCCATCGGGTCATCAGCTTCCCGGGCACCGGCCGCCAACCTTGGGCGGCGGGGCCGCCGGCCTCGTCAGTCGCCGGGGCGGACTGCCCCCGGGCGGGGACGGCGGACAGGGCCAACAAGGCGGCGGCTAACGCGGTGGCATACGTTCGGGGCATCAAGGCGGTTCCTCCGGGTGGCTCGGGGCGTCAACCCGCCGGCGGCGCGGGATGAGGCACGGTGACAGGCTTCGTCCGGTCGCCCCAGCCCGTCACTCGGGAATCGGGAGACGGGGCGGCGCCGCGGCCGCCCCGCTTCCGAAAACGCTGAGCGGGCTCCGCCGTTCGGCGGGTATTGCTCATGCCGCCCCGGCCGTACCGTGCGGCCTTTCCCTCGTGCGGAATTGGTACGGGTACGGGTGGTGCCGGCGTCGCGCGACAACCGGCACCGGGGTTCCGTAGCCCCCCCGCGCGACCGACAGCTTGGATCTCGAATGAAGCATACCGATCGGAACGGGAAAGCGGCGGGCCGCGTGGTTTGGACCGAGCGCCTTGAACCGCGGAGGCTCCTGCACGGCGTCGGGTCCGGCGAGTGGGAAGCGGTCGGGGCGATGGTCCCGTGGCTGACGCTGCCGATCACCACCGCCCCGGCCTCGCCCCCGCCGCACGTCGGCGGCACGCCACCCCCCACCAGTCCGCCCGTCAGCCCTCCGGTCAGCCCCCCGCCGACGGCGGCCGTCGGCGCGATCGCCGGGCTGACGCTGATCGACGCGGCGGCCGACGCGAGCCTCGGCGCGTTTACCGGCGGGGCTGCGCTAGATTTGGAGGCCGGCAGTTACTCGGTACGGGCCGACACGACGGGCACCGTCGGGTCGGTGGTGTTCCTGCTGGACGGCCAGCCGATCCGGACGGAGAGCACCGCCCCGTTCAGCGTCGCCGGCGACGCCGACGGGGACTACGCGGCTTGGGCCGTGCCGGCTGGCGGGCACACGCTCCGGGCCGTCCCTTACGCCGGGGCGGCCGCCGCCGGCGAGGCCGGCGCGGC
>JAQGHJ010000123.1 GCA_028288905.1 Phycisphaerales bacterium
GTCGGGACGGTCGGCTGGACGCCCATGACGACGAAGTCGACGTCCGGCCCGATGTCAGCGGCGGTCGCGGCCGGCATCAGCTGTCCGCCCCACTGGGTGATCAGCTGCTTGACCCGGGCCGTGTCGCTGGCCGTGGTGACGCCGTTGTAGTCAAGGTCGAACTCGCCGAACACCGCCATGCGGGACTTGACCTTCGGGTTGTAAACCAGGTTCGCGATCTTGTCCCCGGGCCGCAGCTTCTCGCCCCGTTCCGTCTTGATGATGCGGCACAGGGCCGCGTGGTTGGCGTCGATCCGGGTCACCTCGATCGACCCCTTGAACCCGCTCGGCAGGGCCGTCTCGTACCGGTCCGGGCCGGCGGCCGCGCCGGCCTTGCCCGCCGGCCCGGCCGCGCTGGCCGCCACAGTCAAGCGGACGTTGGCGTTCCGGTTCTGCCGGGCGGTCTCGTCGTCCAGCCCGGCGATGTCCGCGTTCAGGCTTGGGATGCCGATCGTCGCGTCGTACACCTCGAACGTCAGCCCGGCCGGCAGGGCGTCGCCGAAGCCGAGGTTGATCAGGACCGTGTCGTTCCCGAGCACCTGCGTGATCTCCCCGTCCGCCCGGCGGACCATGTTGTCCCGCGGGTCCAGCCGGTACTGGGACAGGGTCTTAACGAGCTTGTTCTTCTGGTCCTGCAGCACCTTGATCTGGGCGTTGAGCTCGGCCGTCTTCGCGTCGGACACCTTCACCTGCTCGTTCAGCTGGTTCAGCTGGGTGCTGGTGTTCGTCCCGACCTCGGTCATCGCCTGGGCCTGCTTCTGCTGGAGGGCCTCGACGTCCTTCTGGCGGGCGATCGCCTCGTCTTGGGCCTTCTTGATCTCGGCGTCCTTGGCGGCCGTGAGCTGGACGAGCTGGTCCTGCAGCGCCTTGTTCTCGTTCCGGGCGGCGGCGGTGGCGGCGTCGGAAGCCTTCTTCTCGTTGGCCAGGGCGACGGCCCCGTTGGCGAACTTCCGCAGCGCCGGCACGAGCCCGTCGTTCTGCGACACCGCCAGGTTGCGGTCGCCCGGCTTGTCGATGCCGCCGGCCTTGAGGATCGCCTGCGTCTCGTTCAGTGCGCCCTTGGCGAACTGCTCGGCGGTCTCGGCCGGCACGTTCTTCTGACCGGTGATGCCGGTCCCGAGCATGTCGATCTGGTGCAGTAGATAGTCGACCACGTTGTCGACGCCGTATTTGTTCTCTTTGGCGGCGTCGCGGGCGGCGGTGAACTGCGCGCCGGTCAGGTCGTTCGGGGCGACGCCCTTGAACCGGTCTTCGGTCGCCTTGTTGTTCCCCTCCGCCTGGAGCGTCTGCCCGCGCTGCTGGAAGTACAGGACGGACATCACCAGGAAAAGGATGGCGAACGTGACGACGGCGGCGATCAGGCCGCCGCGCGAGCTCTGCTGCGGGGAAACGGGGGGCATTCACGACCTCCGGAAGGACCGGCGCCTGCTCGGCGCGGGCCGGGGAACGTCAGTCGGGCTGTGGGGACCGGGAGCGACACGCTACGAAGTCAGGCGGCCCCTCTACTGATACGGTGCGAGTGCCTTGCCGGTGCGCCGGCCGAGGCGACGTTTTCCGCCCGCCGGCCGACCGAATGTCGATCGGCGGCGGGGCCGCTTCGCGCGTCACGTCCGAACAAGTTGGGCACGCAGGACTTCCGCCGCTCCGAACTCGGGAATGTACCGGCGGGCCGGGCGGGGGGCAAGAAAAAGCCGGTGAGGAGTGACGCGTTGCGGGCCGCCATCCCCTCGCGTCCGTCCCCTGTGGCACGGGTTTACCACCCGTACGGAGTGGCTGCGGCAGCGACAGGAACGTCACGCACCCTTTCTGGTTGGTCCGCTCGGGTTGCGAAACCGTGCCACGGGGGGCGGGCGGTCACAATCGTGTCCGTCGTGCGGTCCGGCCGCCGCCGGGTTCTAATATCGAGTCCCCATGCCTCGCTCCTTCTACATCATCGACGGCCACGCCCACATCTACCGGTCGTACTTCGCCCCGTTCCGCGAGCTGACGAGCCCGACCGGCGAGCCGACCAAGGCCACGTTCGTGTTCACCCAGATGCTACTGAACCTGATCGAACAGCGGCGGCCGGACTACTTGGCCGTCGTGATCGACACGGGTGACGACGGGACGGACGAGGGCGTGCCGGTTTTCCGCAAGGCGTTCTTCCCGGAGTACAAGGCGAACCGGGCGAAGCGGCCGGACGACTTCGGGCCGCAGGAGAAGCGGATCCTCGACCTCGTCCGCGACGCCGGGGTGCCGATCTTTGCCAAGGCCGGATTCGAGGCCGACGACCTGCTCGCCACGATGGCCGAGCAGCTCAAGGACCAGGATTTTGAGGTGTTCCTCGTCTCGAAGGACAAGGACCTGCGGCAGGTCGTCGGGCCGAACGTGAAGATGTACGACGTCCAGGCCGACGAGGTGATCGACGCGGCCGCCCTGGAGGCCCGGCTCGGGTACGGCCCGGCCGAGGCGGTCGAGGTTCAGACGCTGATCGGAGATGCGACTGACAACGTCCCCGGCATCCCCGGCGTCGGCGAGAAGACCGCGGCCAAGCTCATCAAGAAGTACGGGTCGGCCGACGCGGTGCTGGCGCACGTCGACGAGCTGACGCCGAAGATGCGGGAGAACTTCAAGGCGCACGGCGACCGGATGGCGATGGCCCGCCGACTGGTGACGCTCGACCGCCACGTGCAGTTCGACTGGAGCGTCGAGGCGTGCAAGTACGCCGGGCTGAACGCCGACGGGCTGCGGAAGCACCTCCAAGAGCTGAACTTCACCAACCTGCTGCGGCGGACGGAGGCGGGCGGGGTGCTCGCCGGTGGAAACGGCGGCGGGGCGTCGGCCGGACCCGCCTCGGCGGCCACCGCTAAGCCGGCGGCGAAGGCGAAGGGCAAGTCCAAGTCCGCCGGCGACGCCGCCGGTTCGGCCGCCGAGGCCGCGGAGGACAACGGGGCCGGCACGCTGTTCGGCCCGCCCGACTCCGACGCGCCGCCCACCACCGGCGTCGAGGCCGACGGCATCACCCCCATTTCGCACCTCAAGACGTCCGTCGGGCTGCCGTACGAGGTCGTCGACACCCCGGAGAAGCTGGCCGCGTTCGTGGCCGAACTGCGGAAGCAGAAGCGGTTCGCGTTCGACACCGAGACCGACGC
>JAQGHJ010000163.1 GCA_028288905.1 Phycisphaerales bacterium
CGCCCAGGCCCGCTACCTCAACTACGCCCTGTCCGTCATCACCAGTCGGGCCCTGCCCGACGTCCGCGACGGCATGAAGCCCGTCCACCGCCGCATCATCTACACGATGTGGCAGAACGGCCTCCGCTCTACCGAGAAGCACCGCAAGTGCGCCACCGTCGTCGGCGACGTGATGGGCCGGTACCACCCGCACGGCGACGGTTCCATCTACGAGGCCCTCGTGCGGATGGCCCAGCCGTTCGTCATGCGGGCGACGCTCGTCGACGGGAGCGGGAACTTCGGGTCGATGGACGGGGACCCGGCCGCGGCCATGCGGTACACGGAGTGCCGGCTCACCCCGATCGCGGCCGAGACGATCAACGAGATCGGGCAGGGGACGGTCCACTTCCGCCCGAACTACGACGGCACCCGCGAGGAGCCGGTCGTGCTGCCGAGCAAGGTGCCGAACCTGCTCGTCAACGGCAGCGCCGGCATCGCCGTCGGGATGGCGACGAACATCCCGCCGCACAACCTCGGGGAGGTGTGCAACGCGCTGCTGAAGCTGCTGGGCGACCCGGAGGTCAAGGACCACCAGCTGGTGGCGAACGACGCCATCCGCGGGCCGGACTTCCCGACCGGCGGGCAGGTGCTGAACACCCGGGACGAGCTCCGCGAGATCTACGCGACCGGGCAGGGCCCGATCAAGATGCGGGCGACGTGGGAGCTGGGCCCGGCCACCCGGTCGGTCCAGACGGTGTACGTCACGAGCCTGCCGTACGGCGTGAACAAGGCCGAGCTCGTCATCGCCGTCGCCGACATCGTGATGGGTCGGAAGATGCCGCTGCTGCTGGACGTGAAGGACATCAGCACGGACGACGTGCGGATCGAGCTGCAGTTGAAGAAGGAGGCCGAGACCGAGAAGGTCATGGCCTACCTGTTCAAGCACACGCTGCTGCAGACGAACTTCAACGTGAACCTGACGTGCCTGATCCCGACGGAGAACCCGGAGGTCGGCAAGCCCGAGCGGCTCGGGCTCAAGGCGATCCTGTGGCACTTCCTGCACTTCCGGCTCGACGTGGTGACCCGCCGGCTGGGGCACGAGCTGGAGCAGCTCCGCAAGCGGATCCACACGCTGGAGGGGTTCGCGTTCGCGTTCGACGTCCTCGACGACCTGATCAAGATCATCCGGGCGAGCGAGGGCAAGGCCGACGCGGCCGCCCGCATCCTCAAGAAGTACGGCGTCGACCCGCACGGCCCCCGGGCCCCGAAGGACGACGGGCTGGACCCGGACCAGGTCGACGACATCCTGGAGCTGAAGCTGTACCGGCTCGCCCGGCTCGAGATCAACCTGATCAAGGACGAGCTGGCCGAGCGGGAGAAGCGGGCGAAGGAGATCCGCCGGCTGCTGGCCGAGGCCGAGGCGACCGGCCGGTGGGGCATCGTGAAGGCCGAGATCGAGGAACTCGCCCGGACGTTCGGCAAGGAGCCGAAGAACAAGCGGCGGACCCGGATCGAGTCGGCCGAGGGCGAGGTCGAGTACTCGGCCGAGGACTTCATCGTCGCCGAGGACAACCACGTCCTGGTGACGGCCGACGGGTGGGTGAAGCGGCAGAAGGAGATCAACCCCGAGACGACCCGGCTCCGCGAGGGCGATCGGGTGTTGGCCCTGGTGGCCGGCAGCACCCGGGCGACCGTCGCGTTCTTCACGAACTTCGGGACGGCGTACACCGCCCGGATCATCGACGTCCCGGCGACGACGGGGTACGGGGAGCCGATCCAGAAGCTGTTCAAGATGAAGGACGGCGAGCGGGTGATCGCGGCCGTGTCGCTCGACCACCGCGTCGCCCCGCCGAAGGCAACGGCCGTCGACGAGAAGAAGCCCGACGCCGCCCCGAAGCTGCACGGGTTGGCCGTCACGAGCGACGGGTACGCGATGCGGTTCGGTCTCGACGGGTTCCGCGACGTGTCGACCAAGGCCGGCCGGCGGTACGCCAAGCCGCAGGAGGGGGCGGAGGTGACGCTGGCGACCGTGATCGTGGGGGACGAGACGATCATCGCCGCCAGCCGCAACCGCCGTGTGCTGCTGTGCCCCGCCGCCGAGGTCAACTTCCTTTCGGGAGCCGGCAAGGGCGTGATGCTGATCAAGCTGGAGAAGAACGACCAATTGTTGGCTGCGATGACGGCCACGAGCGACCGGGACACGCTGACGGTGAAGACGAGCATGGGCGGCGAGCAGCGGCTGAACACGGGCCGGTACAAGGTGACCGGCCGGGGCGGCGTCGGGCACGAGTTCGTCAGCCGCGGGCAGATCGTGGAAGTGGTGACCGAGCCGGTACCGGCCCCGCCGGCGCTGTGAGGCCGAGGCGTGATGACCTGAGGCCGGCCACCCCCATGCCTGTTTCTGGCGGCGGTGCCTGGTCAGCACAAGGCAGCGGCCGTCGGACGGGCAGGCTGTGCCTCTGAACGGCCGATGGGCACGCACGGGCTGGAAGCCCGTGTCACTGACGGGCCCGTCCGACGGCCGAATTGAACTTCAAGAATCGCAGAGACGCATGACCGCAACTGCCAGCCCATCCACCTACAACGCCAGCAGCATCACCGTCCTGGAAGGGCTCGACCCGGTCCGGAAGCGGCCGGGCATGTACATCGGCGGGACGGGTGCGGCCGGGCTGCACCACCTCGTGTGGGAGGTGTTCGACAACTCGGTCGACGAGGCGATGAACGGCCACGCCGACGAGATCGAAGTCACCCTGCACAAGGACGGCAGCAGCGTCAGCGTCCGGGACAACGGCCGGGGCATCCCGGTCGACGCCCACCCGACGCACAAGAAGCCGGCGCTGGAGATCATCCTCTGCACGCTGCACGCCGGCGGGAAGTTCGATAACGGCGGGGCCGGCAACTACAAGACCAGCGGCGGGCTGCACGGGGTCGGGGCGTCGGTCGTCAACGCGCTGAGCACGAAGCTCGTCGCCACCGTCCGCCGGGACGGGGCCGAGTGGCAGATGGAGTTCAGCCAGGGCAAGCCGACCGGGAAGATTAAGAAGGTCGGCCCGGCCCGCGGCACGGGCACAACGATCTTCTTCCACCCCGACGCCCAGATCTTCCCCCGGACCGAGTTCAACCCAGACACGATCCGCGAGCGGCTGGAGATCGCCAGCTACGTCCACAAGGGGCTGAAGGTCATCTGGGTCGACGAGGTGAACGGCAAGCGGGAGGTGTTCCGGCACGAGGACGGGATCGTCGCGTACCTGAAGAAGCTGCTGGCCGAGAAGGACGCCAAGCCGGTGCACGACCAGCCCTTCGTGTTCGAGAAGCAGAATGGCATCCGGGTCGAGATGTGCTTCGCCTGGACCGAGCACACGGAGGAGCTGCTCAAGAGCTACGTGAACGGCATCCCGACCGGCAGCGGCGGGACGCACGAGAACGGGCTGCGGGCCGGCGTGCTCAAGGCGGTCCGCAACTACATCGAGACCCACAACCTCGCACCCCGGGGCGTGACGCTGGCGGCCGAGGACGTCCGCGAGGGCGTGTTCGGGGTGCTCAGCGTGTTCGTCGAGGAGCCGCAGTTCCAGGGCCAGACGAAGGACCGGCTGAACAACCCCGAGGTGCAGTCGATGGTGGACGGGGCGGTTCGGCCCGTGCTGGAGCAGTGGCTGAACAACAACCGGACGGTCGCCGAGACGATCGTGAACCGGATCATCATCGCCGCCCGGGCCCGGGAGGCGAGCCGGGCGGCCAGCGCCAGCATTAGCCGAAAGACGGCGACCAGCGGGCGGATGAACCTGCCGGGCAAGCTGGCCGACTGCTCCAGCAGCAACCGGTCCGAGAGCGAGATCTTCATCGTCGAGGGCGACAGCGCCGGCGGCAGCGCCAAGCAGGGCCGGGACCGGAACAAGCAGGCGATCCTGCCGCTGCGGGGCAAGGTGCTGAACACCGAGGGCGCGTCGCTGGCGAAGGTGCTGGAGAACCGCGAGATCGCCGACCTCGTCACCGCCCTCGGGTGCGGGGCGGGCCCGGAGTGCGACCCGACGAAGCTGCGGTACCAGCGGCTCGTGCTGCTGGCCGACGCCGACAGCGACGGGCACCACATCACGACGCTGCTGCTGACGTTCATCTTCCGCCACATGCGGCCGCTCATCGGGGCCGGCCGGGTGTTCATCGCCATGCCCCCGCTGTACCGGGTCGACATCGGCAAGGAGACGCACTGGGCGGCCGACGACGCCGACAAGGAGCGGATCCTCAAGAAGCACGCCAAGGGCAACG
>JAQGHJ010000175.1 GCA_028288905.1 Phycisphaerales bacterium
AGCGGGCCGAGGGCCTAGCCGAGGAAATCGGGGCCGACCTGTTCGCCGCCGAGGCCCAGGACGCGGTCCGGGTGGCGAACGAGAACCCGCACAAGCGGGCGACGGTCGACCAGCAGACCGTCGGCCGGATGCGGCGGGTCCGAAAGGCCGCGATGAAGCGGGTCGGGCCGGGCGAGCTGGTCGCCGGGTGAAAGAGATTGCAGATTTCGGATCTCGGATTTCAAATTGCAGATGCCCAGACTTGAGGCGTGGCCGAGACCTTCCGGAGCCCCGAAGGGGCGGAAGCCCCATCGCCCAGGGTGACCGACCGGCCGAAGGCCGGGAGGGAACCCTGGGTTCCACGGACCTTTCGAACGTAAGAGCCCCGAAGGGGCGAAAGAGCCGGCGGCTACCGATGATTTCGGCCCGCCGGCTCTTTCGCCCCTTCGGGGCTCCGGTTTTTTCTACCCACAAAAACCAGGGTTCGTCCGGGCGTGCCACCCGGCCATCACCCTGGGCTATGGTGCTTCCGCCCCTTTGGGGCTCCGGAGCGGCACCCGCGTGTTCCGGGGCCTTACCGCGCCGTTCCGGCACCCCACTTCGTCACCGCCGCTCGAATCGCCCGTCCGCTGAACGCCGCCACCCGTTGCCCGTGGGCATCACGCCTCACAACCCTACCCCGCGAGCTCGCCCCGATTGGCCTGCGGCCACGGCCGTCCGATAAGAACAACCCGCGTTCCAGTCCTTTGACGCGGGGGTCACGCCCGAATAAAACGTCGAACTCATCGGTTTCGGCAAACGGGCGGCGGCGGCGTGAAAAATCGCCGGCCGGCGCGTTGGCCGCGGGATACGGTCGTCGGCGACATGCGACCGACGCCTCCCCCGATTGCAGTGCTGCGGTTTCACCGGCGGTCCCGGATGACCCATCGCCCGACCCGACCCCGCCTCGCCACGACGCTGTTCGCCAGCGTCGGGCTGCTGGCGGCCGCCCCCCTGGTGGCCCGCCTGCCGGCCGCCCCGCCGCAGACCGACCCGCCCGCCGATTTCGACGCCCGGCACGCGGCGCTGACCGCCATGGTCGCCGAGAAGCAGGCCGCCGCCGCCCGCGCGCTGGCCGACGCCCGCCGGTTGATCGGCAAAGCCGCCGACGCTCGGATTGGCGGCACCGGCGGCGACGCCCCGTACAAGGACGGCCTGCTCGCGACCACCGCGATCCCCGCCCGCCCGGCGACGAAGGCCCGCACCCTCCGCATGCTGGTGACGGCCTACTGCCCGTGCAAGGCGTGCTGCGGCCCGAACGCCCGCGGCATCACCGCCAGCGGCCGGCCCGTCTCGCTCAACAAGGGCCGGTTCGTCGCCGCCGACACTGCCGTCCTGCCGTTCCGCACCCGGCTCCTCGTCCCCGGCTACCACGACGGGTCGACGGTCGAGGTGGCCGACACCGGCAGCGCGATCAAGGGCGACCGCCTCGACGTCTACTTCCCGAGCCACCAAACGGCGTTGGAGTGGGGCAAGCGGTGGGTGGACGTCACCGTCGTCGAGTGAAACGCTGAACGTGGAACGAGGAACGCTGGACGAAGAAGCCGGTCATCGGCCCTCGTCGTCCAGCGTTCCTCGTTCCACGTTCACCGTTTCCCCTTCACGCCGCCAGCCCCGCCCCCCCGCCGCCGCTCTGGGCCCGGCGGGCGGCGTCCTCGATCATCCGGTTCACCTCGTCCGGGCGGGCGACGGTCTGCCAGACGCCGGGCGGGCGGGCGTCGTCGGCGGGCTGCACCTCGACGCTCCCGAGCCGCAGCAGCCGCTCGCGGAACGTGCGGGTGACCCGGGTGCCGCCGACGCGGCGGAGCGGGCAGTCGAACACCTCGACGGCGAACGCCCCGCTGAGCCGCAGCACCCGCATGTCGGTCAGGATGTACAGCCGGTTCACCCAGTGGAGGACGGCCCACATCAGTCGGCCGATCGCAAGGAACGCCGCCGCCTCGACCGCGTACCACGCGGCGTGCTCCGGCATCCATAGCTTGGCCGAGATGCCGAGAATGCCGGTCCCGGCCAGGAACTTCAGGCTCGTCAGCAGGACGAACCACGGGGAGGGCTTGAGGATCAGCTGGACGACCTCGCCGTCGCGGATCACGTGCCCGGCCAGCAGGACGGCCAGCGCCGGGGTCAGCGCCCGCCGGCCCCGCACGGGAGCGGCGGCCGGGCCGACCACCGCCGGGTCGGCTGCTGCCGCGGCGCAGGCGCGGGGGTCGAGCTTGTAGGCGTCGGCGGGCGGCGGGGGTGACGGGTGGACGAGTCTCACGGGGTCCTTTCCGACGCGGCCGGGTCGGGCGATTCGCGTGGCTTCCCCTTCGCCCCTATCCCCTTAGCCCCGGGCGGAAGCCCGGGGTGAGGCTTGGCGGGAGCCGTGGGGCCCGCCGAAGGCGGTTCGCACCGAAGTGCCGATCACCCCGGCTTCCGCCCGGAGCTACCGAGGCATAGTCAATTCCCCTCGCGTCCCGTCCACCACCGGGTTCACGCCTTCCGCCGCTCGATCGCCCCGGCGTTGAGCGTACCGATGTACGGCAGGTTCCGGTAGTAGTTGTTGTAGTCCAGCCCGTACCCGACGACGAACTCGTCCGGGATCTCAAACCCCCAATAGTCGGCATGGACCTCCCGGGCGGTCGGCAGGTCCTTCCGCAGCAGGACGCAGGTGCGAACCGTCGCGGCCCCCAGCTCCTTGACGAT
>JAQGHJ010000182.1 GCA_028288905.1 Phycisphaerales bacterium
CGACCGGCGGCGGGCCGGGGATGATCGTCACCCGGATCGACCCGTTGTTCCCGGCCGGCTTCTCGTCCTCGCAGTACAGCAGCAGTTCCCCCGCCTCCCGGGCGACGACCGGCTCGGTCGGGACGACGTCGCCGGTCGCGGCGCCCACACGCCATTTCAGCGCCATCCACCCGCGCTGGTTCGGGTAACCGCGGTAGTCGCAGGATTGGCCGGACTTCGTCCCGCCGCCCTGCCACCGGTCGCCCGGGTCCGGGATCAGCTCGACCTGTTGGCCGGCGGCCAGCATCAGCCCCGTGCGCATCGGGTTGGCCGTCGTGCTGGTGGCCCGGACGGCGACCTGGCCCCGCGGCGGGGCCTTGGCAGCCGGGGCTGCTGGCGACGACGGGGACGGTGCCGGCTTGGCCGGGGCGTCCGTGGAACCGGCCGCCACGCCGCCGCCGATCGTCACGTCCGACCCGACCGGGGTCAGGTGGATCTCCCCGGCCCCCAGGTTCAGCCGGGCGACGAAGTTCCGTTGGAACGTCCCGCCGAGCAGCAGCGGGGCGTTCTTCTGCGACTTCGACGACACCGAGCACACGACGTCGCGGACCGTGAACTGCCCGACCCGGATCGTCCGGGCACGGACCAGCCGGCCCTCGACGGACGACCCGTCGGCGATCCGGTACTTCACGACCGGGTCGTCCGGACCGGGCACGATGCCCGCCGCCTTGGCCGCGTCCGCCGACAGGCTCACGTCGCTCGCCCCGGAGTCCCAGATCATCGGGACCGGGGCCGCGTCGTTCAGCGACACCATCACGGTGGCCGTGTTGCCCTCGACCCGGCACGGCACCGCCGCGGCCACCACCGCGTCCTTCATCCGGCGGACGCCAGGCAGTTCCTGCGTGAACCGGGCGGACGGCCCGATCTTCAGCGGGGTCTTGGCGGCGGCGGACGCGGCCGCGGCGGCGGCAGTGACGGCAGGGTCGGCCGCCAGGGCCGCGTAACGCTCGACGGCCGCGTCCATCCGCGCGGCCAGGTCGGTCACCGCCCCGACGTAGTCGTCCGGCGGGGCCGGCAGGTCCCGCAGGGCCTTGTTCCGGCGGTCGACCTCCCGCTGGGCGTCGGCGGCCCGGAGCTGGGCCGTGTTCGTCCGGGCGACGATCTGGTTGTACGTGTTGGTCGCCGTCCCGCGGCGGGCGGCGGCCAGGTCGGCCAGCGCCGCCCGGTACTGCTCGTTCGCGTCGGTCAGGGCCCGGTCCGCCGACTTGACGTCCCGGTCGAGCTGCGCCCGTTTGGCCGCGTACGCGTCCTGGCGGGCCTTGGCTTGGCGGACGGCCTTGAGCGCGTCCGCCAGCGCCGCGTCGACGCCCAGGACATACGCGGGCCCGACCAGCGTGAGGCCGTTGGCCGCCAGCGCGTCGGCCGCGGCAGGCTTGGTGGCCGGGACGGCCGCGGCACCCCGCGCCGCCGCGGGGACGGCGGACAGCCACAACAGCGCGACGGAAGCCGCGCGGACGATCCACTGTTTCCCCGTCATCGGCGGAGCCTCGGCAAGCGCGGGATCAGGTTCGGTCGGTCGAGCGTGGCCGGCGGTGCCCCCGGACCCCCGGGGCACCGCCAGATTCTAACAACGGCCGCCGACGGCCACCACTTCGGGCCGGCTCCGCGGCTGCGTCGCTTCCCCCGCCGCCTCCCCCGCCGTCAGGCTTTGATCTTGCCGGCTTGTTCCTTTATGACATTCCGATGCAGCGAGATGAGGTCATCCCGATCCTGGACTTCGGGTCCCAGTACGCCCAGCTGATCGCCCGGCGGGTCCGTGAGAAGGGCGTGTACTCGGAACTGGTCCGCCCGGACATCTCGGCCGACGACCTGCGCAAGCTCAATCCAGTCGGCATCATTTTGTCCGGCGGGCCGAGCAGCGTGTACGAGCCGAACGCCCCCCGCTGCGACCCGAAGCTGTTCGACCTGGGCGTGCCCGTATTGGGGATCTGCTACGGGATGCAGATCGGCGCGCAGATCCTGGGCGGCGAGGTCCACCCGGCCAAGGCCCGGGAGTACGGGCGGGCCAAGCTGAAGGTGACGAGCGACGACCCGCTCGTCCGCGGGCTGCCGCAGGACACGACCGTGTGGATGAGCCACGGCGACCAGGTGAAGGACCTGCCGCCGGAGTTCATCGCGCTCGCCACCACCCCGACCTGCCCGTACGCCGCCGCCCGGCACGCGACCCGCCCGTTCTACGGCGTGCAGTTCCACCCCGAGGTCACGCACACGCCCCGCGGCGACCAGGTGTTCGCCAACTTCCTGTACGAGATCTGCCGGGCCCGCGGCAACTGGACGATGGGGAACTTCGTGGAGGAGGCCGTCGGCCGCATCCGCCGGCAGGTCGGGACGAAGAAGGTGATCTGCGGCCTGAGCGGCGGCGTCGACTCGTCGGTGACGGCCGCCCTGCTGCAGAAGGCGATCGGGGAACAACTCGTCTGCATCTTCGTCGACAACGGGCTGCTGCGCAAGAACGAGCGGGAGCTGGTCGAGCGGACGTTCCGGGACCACTTCCACATCAACCTCATCACGTCCGACGCGACCGACCCGTTCCTGACGGAACTGAAGGGCGTCACCGACCCGCAGCAGAAGCGGAAGGTGATCGGCCGGGAGTTCATCGAGGCGTTCAAGCGGGAGGCGGCGAAGATCGACGGGGCTGCGTTTTTGGCCCAGGGGACGCTGTACCCGGACGTGATCGAGTCCGGGCACGGGTACGCCGGGACGGCGGCCAACATCAAGCTGCACCACAACGTCGGCGGGCTGCCGGAGGAACTCGGGTTCGAGCTCGTCGAGCCGCTGCGGGAGCTGTTCAAGGACGAGGTGCGGAAGGTCGGCGAGGTGCTCGGCCTGCCGGAGAACCTCGTCTGGCGGCACCCGTTCCCCGGCCCCGGCTTGGCGGTGCGCGTCATCGGCGAGGTGACCCCCGAGCGGCTGCGCGTGCTCCGGGACGCCGACGAGATCGTGCTGGAGGAGCTCGTGGCGAACGGGCTGTACCGCAAGACGAGCCAGGTGTTCGCGGCCCTGCTGCCGATCGGGACGGTCGGGGTGATGGGCGACGCCCGGAGCTACGACAGCGTGGTGGCGATCCGGGCGGTCGAGAGCCAGGACTTCATGACGGCCGACTGGGCCCGCATCCCGTTCGACGTGCTGGCGACGATGAGCAACCGGATCATCAACGAGGTGCGGGGCGTGAACCGGGTGGTGTACGACATCAGCTCCAAGCCGCCGGCGACGATCGAGTGGGAATAATTCGGATCGGACTACGGTACCCAGGGGTGACGAGCGAGAGTCCTGCCCGGTGATCCGTGTGTGCGTCATCCCGGAGTGAGCATGCTCGATCACGTCTTCTTGTCCGCAAGCGACCTCGCACGGTCGGTCACTTTTTACGAGAAGGCGTTGGCGCCGCTCGGGATCGCGCATTACGTCGATTACGACGGCAAGGACGGTCCGCCGGGCCACCCCGACTTGAAGGGGTTCGGCCGCGAAAAGCGCGCGTTCTTCTGGCTCAAGCAGGGTCACGCTGATCCGCGGAGCGTGCACGTCGGGTTCGTCGCCAGCAACGCCGAGGAGGTCAACGCATTCTACGAAGCCGCGATCGCGGCGGGTGCCAGGGACAACGGCAGACCCGCCGCCCGCACCTATTACGATCCTCGCTACTACGCCGCGAACGTCCTGGACCCGGACGGATACAGCATCGAGGTCGTCTTCAAGAAGTGGCAGCATCCGCCGCCGTGATTGGCCCGGCCGACTTCTCGCCATGCCAGCTCGAGCGCGCGCCGGTGCGTGCGCGATGGAGCCGGCAGCCGCTCGCGAGAACCCCTGCGAGCGGCGAACTGGCCGAGAGCGGCAGTTGACCCGTACGGTACGCTGCTCGTCGCCCCGCTTCGATTTTTCCGGGGGGCACGAGTCGGACGGGCCGCGCACCCGACCGCCGGCCACGGCGAGGGTCGCCCCCCGTCTCCGGTAACGTAGATCGTCCCTCCGTTCGCGGGCAGCGGGCCTCGTGCATTCGGACGGCTCCTCAAACACCAACCGGGCTGCGGGGGCCGGCTCCTACGACAAGTCCGCAGCACCCAACTTAATCCTGTATGATCCGGACGCCGATGCCGTCCGGCTCGATGCCGCCGCCCCGTCACGCGGCACCGCGCGTGTCCGACCGCGACAACGCTTGCTCGTCGAGAATTCCGGCCTCGCCGCCTCCGCCGCTCGTTGACACGGGCACGGCCGACGCGGCGACCTTCGGTCGCCCGTTCGTCGCCAATTCTGACCTGCCGTGCCGCTTAGGCGAGTACCAGCCGCTGGGCGAAGACCAGAAGGCGACCGGGTACAGGCAGGGCGCCGACGGCTACTTCGATGACGTCGCCGCGCCGTGTCGGGCCGAACAGCTCCTTGACGAAGGCGACCATGCCAAAATTTCACCGCGTCCGTTTCATCTTGGTCGGCGTCGTGGGCGTGGGCTTGGGAACGACCCTGCCCGGCGCTCCCGACACCGCTGCGGCGGACGAAAAGCCGTTCCTCGACGAGAACGCGGCCGCGATGGGCAAGATGATGGCCGACATGGACCTGAAGCCCACGGGGGACGTGGACCACGACTTCGTCGGGATGATGGTGCCGCACCACCAGGGCGCGATCGACATGGCCCGGGCCGTCCTGAGGTACGGCAGGAACGAGCAGCTCAGGCGCCTCGCCCAGGAGATCATCGTCACGCAGCAGCAGGAGATCGCGGCCATGCGTTTGGCGGTGGGCCAGCCGCTGCCGCCGTCCAAGCCGTCGCCGACGACCACGCCGGCCGCTGCCGCCGACCCGACGGGCGGCATGCCGATGCACCGTCACGCCCGCTAAAGCCAAAGGACACGCACGTGCGCCCATCGTTCAACCGCTTGTTCGTGATCTGGTGTTGCGCGGCCTTCGTCCGGGCCGCGCAGGCCGGCCAGGCGCCTGGCAAGGCCGGCGAGGCCGACGTGCCGGTGTCCCACCGCGACCGCGTTTATGCCGCCGAGCAGTTCTCTAACACCGTGAGCGTGGTCGATCCGGCCGACAACAAGCTTCTCGGCCTGATTCGCCTGGGTGACCCGCAGCCGGCGAACTTCAGCCCGCTCTACCGCGGCCAAGCGTTAGTGCACGGCATGGGCTTCTCGCCGAATCACAAGACGCTTTGCGTCGTCTCGATCGGCAGCAATGGCGTCACGTTCATCGACACGGCCACCAATTCGGTCAAGCGCACGACGTACGTGGGCCGCAGCCCGCACGAAGCCTTCTTTACGCCCGACGGCAAGGAAGTCTGGGTCACCGTGCGGGGCGAAGACTACGTGAGCGTTTTGGACGGCAAAACGTACGAGGAAAAGACGCGGATCCGGGTGCCGGCCGGCCCGGGCATGACGATTTTTTCGCCCGACGGCACGTACGGCTACGTCTGCTCCTCGTTCAACTCGGAGACGGTGGTCATCACGACCGCCGACCACAAGATTGTCGGCCGGGTGAAGCAGCCGAGCCCGTTCAGCCCGAACATCGCCGCCACGCCCGACGGGAGGCAGGTCTGGTTCACGCTCAAGGACGTCGGCAGGACCGTGGCGTTCAACGCCCGGCCGCCGTTCGAGGTGCTCAAGGTGCTCGACACGGGGCCGATCACCAACCACGTCAATTTCGCAAGAACGAAAGACGGTACGTCCGCCTACGTGACGGTCGGGGGGCTGAACCAGGTGCAGGTGTTCCGCACCGACACGTTCGAGAAGACCGCGACGATCCCCGTCGGCAAGCTGCCGCACGGCGTCTGGCCGAGCGGGGACGGCAGCCGCGTGTACGTCGGCCTGGAGAACGGCGACGGCCTGACGGCGGTCGACACGAGGACCAACACGGTGGTCGCGACGGTGCCGATCGGACAAGCCCCGCAGGCGCTGGTCTACGTGTCCGACGCCGTGCCCGACGGCGACGGCCTCGCGAACCTAGCGCCGCTCGGCGTCGCCGGGCAGGCCACCCACTTGTCGTTGGGGGCAAGGTCCGACCCCGCCGGCAGCCCGACCAGCGTCACGCTCTTCGACCAAGGGCTGGTGCAGGTGGTGCAGGCGTCGGTGACGGGGCTGGACGCGAAGACGCCGTACGTGCTCGGCCTGTCGCAGAGGCGCGACGGCAGCGGCCCGCTTCAGCCGCTGCAAGCGTTCACCACCAACCCGGCCGGCGCGGCCGTCGTGAACGCGATCGGCCCGATCCGCCAACTCGTCAAGGCGGACGCTCCGGCCGACGTGCGATACCTCGTGATCGCCCGCGGGACCGCCGATCGGCCGGGTGACGTGATCCAGATTCAGAGGCCGTAGCCGCTCCGTTCGGCCTTAGGTCTGGCCGGCACGGGGGCAGCCGCTGCCGGCTCGAATGACCGGCGACCGAACCGTGGTTCCCAAAAGGCGGGCGTGGTCCGGCCGACTTCGCGCGACGGCTCGTTCAGGGGAGCAGCCCGGACGCGCGGTAAGCGTCCAGTATCGCGTCGTAAACCGAGACGTCGTTCC
>JAQGHJ010000197.1 GCA_028288905.1 Phycisphaerales bacterium
GGTGGGACTCGGCGCGTGGCGGCACAAGTTGCCGTTCCTGGCGGACATCCGGACCGACTTGTTCCCGTGACCTTCCCGCCGTCTGGCCGCCGCTGGTACGGCGGAAAGGGCACCCCGTACGCGGCTCCTGCGTGACGCGTCTCGACGCCGCCAAGCGACCTCGTGCACAACGCCCGCCGCCAACTCTAGAACCGGTCGGTGTCCGCTGCGGACAACACTCCGCCCCACCCGAACAGAACCTGTCGAACGGTCCAGATAACGCTTGACTTTGGCACCTCAGGACGGTGAACTGGGGCAGCCTAAAAACCGCGGCTTCCGGCCGCGGGGAACAACCGAATGCGGGTGGCGAGGATATCGCCCACCACACGTTGACGTCTTAGGCGGCGGCGGAGTGTAGGAACCGGGGTCGGTCCGGCGGGCGCAACGTCCGCGGCCGACACCTCTCGGATGGTCCCGCGAAGTTTGTAGTCCGCGGGCGTCCCCCCGAAGGTCTCAATCGCACGGAGGTCTCGTGCCGGACTCGAAGTCTACGGCGACGCGTCTCGGTCTGCGCACCCCATCGTCCGCCCCCGGGTCGCCCGGGCAGGCCGGCGACGTTCGGCTCGCCCGGGCGGCGCGCGCGGCGATCGGTCGCCGGCCGGCGTCCGTGCTCGAACGCCTGGAGGGGCGGCAGTTCCTGTCCGCGTCGATCGTAGGTGGGTACACGGTGGTCGCGCCGGCGGACGACACCCGCGTCGTGTACGTGTCGAGCCTGAACGGCAGCGACGGCAACGACGGCCTCAGCACCAACTCTCCGCTCAAGTCGATCGCCAAGGGCAAGTCGCTGCTCCGCAACGGGGCGGGCGATCAGCTGTTGCTCGAGCGCGGCAGCACGTTCTCGGAGGGGCTCGGATACTGGAAGATCAGCGGTAAGTCCGCGGACCAGCCGCTGCTCGTCGGGACGTACGGGACGGGCGACCGCCCGCTCATCACCGACGCCACGTCGTACGCGTTCGGGGCCGGGTCGGGCGGGGCGTCGAACAAACTGCACGACGTCGTCATCGAGGGAATCCGGTTCTACGCCAGCCGGCGGGACCCGAGCAACCCGGCGTTCGACGCGACGGATAAGACGGACGGCGTTTACATTGCCGGCAACGTCGACAACCTGACGTTCGACGACGTATCGGTGGAGTTCTACGCGAACAATTTCGTCGTCTCGCCGTACTTCGGCCCGGTCACGGACTTCAAGCTCCGCAACTCGAACGTCTCGAATTCGTGGGCGAAGTCGTCCCACTCCCAGGGCATGTACCTGGAGGGGATCACGGGCGTCCTGCTCGAGAACAACACGTTTGACCACAACGGCTGGAACGAGCAGATCCCCGGGGCCGGGGCGACGGTATTCAACCACAGCGTGTACGTGCAGGGCACGAACCGCGACGCGGTGGCCCGGAACAACGTGTTCGCCAACGCCGGCAGCCACGGGCTGCAGATGCGGGCCGGCGGGATCGTCGAGAACAACCTGTTCATCAACGACCCGATCGGGCTGTCGTTCGGGCTGGTGAACGGCGGCGGTCCGCTCGTGCCCGGCGGGGTCGTCGGGGTGGTGAAGGACAACGTGTTCATCGGCGGCCGGAACATCGGGTCCGAGGTCCGGGGGCTGGGGATGGAGATCGCCAACACCCGCCCGGGCGCGAGCGTCGTCGTCGAGAAGAACATCTTCACGAAGGCGTACGCCGGCGGCGCGTTCGCCGCGATCAACGTCAGCTACGGCAAGAGCCAGGCGAACGGCGAGCTGGCCGCCGGCATCAACGACTTGTCCATCAAGGACAACATCGTCTACGAGTGGACCCGCGGCCTGTGGGTGGCCCCGGAGCTGACCGGGGCGGGCACCGGTCCCAAGTCGGTCAACAATCTCAGCTTCGACAACAACGACTGGCAGGACGTCAGCTCGTCCAACCTGGTCTACCAGGGCATCGGGACGGGGAACGGCAACGTCACGTACGCCAACGACCGGTACTACTCCGGCAACGGCAACGGGGCCCCGTTCTACCTCGCCGGCCGGACCTACTCGATGAACGGGTGGTTCGGGGCCGTCGAGGCGACCGGCGAGGCCGTCAAGGCGAACTACGTCGACCCGGACCGGACGATGGACACGTACAGCTTCACGCTGGGCGGGTCCGGGACGACGGCCAACTTCCTAGCCAACGCCCGCGTGAACGCGCAGGGGGCGTTCAACGCCGGGTACACGGCCGCGGCGGCGAACAACTACATCCGCGCCGGGTTCCTCGACCGCGGGGACGCGACGCCGGCCATTCCGGGCGGGTACGTGCCGACGCAGAGCCCGATCTACGACACGATCAGCCTGCCGCCGGCCACGGGTTCCGATGGGGTGCCGCTGCCGGTGCCCCCGCCGATCCCAACGCCGATCCCGACGCTGCCGCCGGTGTCGCCCCCGGTGGCCCCGAACCCGGGCAGCAGCACGCCGGTCCCGACCAGCCCGCCGTACACGACCATCATCGGCCCCGACGGCAAGCCGATCATCGTCTGGACCGGCGGCTCGTCCAGCACCGGCACGACCAGCCCGCCGACCGCCCCCACCCTGCCGGGCGGCATCTCGACCGTCCCGAACCAGGGCGGAACGGCCGGCGGCGGCCTGAGCTACGGCGGCGGGTTCTGGTACATCCCGTAAAGGCAGTCGGCTTGATTCGATCGAAACGCAAGGCGGGCGAGAAGACGGGTGTCTTCTCGCCCGCCTTGCGTTGTCGACGGTGGTCTACGCATCAGGACGGCGGCGCTTGTTCTAGGGCCCGCGTGCGGAGCAGGCTCGCGACCTTCACGTGCGGCTTCGGCAGCGGGTAGTCCTTCAACCCCTCTAGCGTCACCCAGGCGTGTGGCCCGGCGATGGCGGCGGGGGAGTCGTCGGTGGACCGGCAGCACGTCACGTCAAAGGTGTACCGGCGGTGCGTGAGCTGGTGCTCGACCCGGCCGATCCGCGTCGCCGGGCCCACCGGGACCGGCGGCGGGACCGGGTCCGCCCCGGCCGGCTCCGGACGGGTGACGAACTGCCACATCCCCGCCCACCGACCCGTCGCCGGCCGTTGTTCGATCAGCCAGTGGTCCCCCCGGGCCACGCACAGCACGACCCGCCGTTCAAGCGGCGTCGGCTTCGCCTTCTTCGGCGGCGGGATGTCCTCCTGAATACCCCGTGCCTGAGCCACGCACGCTGTCGCGACCGGACAAAGCAAGCACTTTGGGGAACGGGGCGTGCAGACGGTCGCCCCCAGTTCCATCAGGGCCGAGTTGAAGTCCCCGACTCGGATCGGGGGCAGGATCTCCTCCGCCCGGGTCCAGAGACGGGTTTGCACCTCCCGGTCCCGCGGGTCGTCGGTGATCCCGTCCAGACGACAAAGGACGCGGGTCACGTTCCCGTCGAGGATCGGGGCCTGGACGCCGAAGGCGATCGACGCCACCGCCCCCGCCGTGTACCGCCCGACCCCGGGGAGGTCGAGCAGTTGTTCCATACCGGCCGGGACGTGCCCACCGTGCTCTGCGACGACCCGCTTGGCGGCGCGGTGCAGGTTACGGGCTCGCGAGTAGTACCCGAGCCCTTGCCAAAGCCGCAGCACGTCCTGCTCGTCGGCCGCGGCGAGGTCGGCCAGCGTCGGGAACCGGGCGAGGAAGCGGTGGAAGTAGGGCACCACGATCGCCACCTGCGTCTGCTGGAGCATCAGCTCGCTGACGAGCACGTGGTACGGATGGGGCGCGCCCGACCGCCCGGCCGGCACCCGCCAAGGCAGGTCACGGCGGACGCGGTCATACCAGCTCAACAGGCGGGCGGGGAAGGTAACGTCGTTCCGGTGCATGCTGTGGGCCGATCTTAGGTGGGGGTGAAAGCCGAAGCCGCGGTTCGTGGCCGCTGCATCGCCTTCGGCCGCAACTTTTGCGGGCCTGGGATCTGCCCGCACGCGGCACCAAGAAGTCTGCGAATTGGCAGAAAATCGTTTGAACGGTCCGTGGTCGAACGTAGATTAGGCGTGGAGGAATCGGTGCCGCCCGGCGGGGCGACACCTCACACCGCGGAGGACCATCCATGCGCGCACCTCACGTTGACGATTACGTCCGCCTGACGCAGGCCGTGCCGGAACTCAACCTGGATCCCGGCGAGGTCGGCGTCGTCCGCAGCACCTGGTTTGAGCCGACGACGGCGTACGACGTCGAGTTCGGCCGGCCTGGTTCCGACCAACGGACCCGCACCCTGCTTCGGCCCGAACAGGTCGAGCTGCAGAACGACGCGGCGTCGAACTGACGGCCCGCCCCGGCGGAAGGCGACCGCGCCCCCCGCGCGCCCGACGGCGCGAGGGAACGGTCGGATTGCGATCGGCTTGACGGTCGGCGGCCGCTCCCGAAGATCACGGGTGCGGGCGGCGGCCCCGCGGACGGTGCCGCCCAATGCGGCGGCCGGTGTCCGCCCGTCCGAAAGCCGACCCGAGCCCTCATGCCCGATGCCGACGTCGTCCTCCCGCCGCCCGCGGCCGCGCGCCCGCCCGTGTCCGTCGTCGTCCTGACGTACAACGAGGAGGCGAACATCGCCGCCTGCCTGCGGTCGTGCGGGTGGTCCGACGACGTCCACGTGCTCGACAGCGGGTCGACGGACCGCACGGCCGACCTGGCGCGGGCGGCGGGGGCGGTCGTCCACACGAACCCGTTCCGGTCCTTCGGGCAGCAACGGAACTGGGCGATCGACCACATCGACCACCGTCACGACTGGGTCTTTCACCTGGACGCCGACGAGCGGTTCACGCCCGAGCTGGTCGCCGAGATGGCGGCCGTCATCGCGACCGCCCCACCGGTCGCCGGGTTCTACGTCCCGCATAAGCTGATCTTCATGGGACGCTGGCTGCGGCGGGC
>JAQGHJ010000206.1 GCA_028288905.1 Phycisphaerales bacterium
GAAAGGGCTGCTCTATCCAACTGAGCTACGCGGGCAAGTGTTTATCTCCTCGGCACTTACGTTCGATTCCGCGTTCGGGACCACGAGGTTCGACAAGTGGTTCCGACAAGTTTAGGATCGGGAGCAGTGCTAAGTGAAGACATGGGCGATTCTAATCGCGGGTCAAAGCCGCGTCGAGGCACCCCGTTGTACGGCCTGAAGGCCCACAATAACGGCAAGTTTTACAAATATTTCCCGCCGCCGGTCGGCACAAAGTATTTCGGATCCTGGGACGACCCCGAGGGGGCGGACCGTGAGTACGCCCGGTGGGTGGAGGCCCAGCGCGCGGGCGTCCCGGTCGTCACGGACCCGTCGGAGATCACGCTGGCCGAAGTCGCGGACCGCTTCATCTCGTTTCAGGAAGGTCGGTACAACGCCGGCGAGATCGAGGAAGGGCAGTTCAAGGCGTACCAGGAGGCCTGCGTCGACAACCTGCTCCTGATCCTGGGCGGGACCACCCGGGTGGTCGAGATGACGGGGCACGACCTCGAGCGGTTCCGCAAGGTCATCCGGGGACGGGTCGGCGGGCACCAGACGACGAAGTTTCTGGGCAACGTCAAGGCCATGCTCCGCTGGGCCCACGAACAAGTCCGGCCGCCGCTGATCTCGGTCCCGCTGCACCGGGACAATGCCCTGCGACGCGTCGGGGCCAAGGAAATCCGCCGCGAACAACGCGAGCGGCACCAGAAGCACGGCAAGCCGTACTTCAAGGCGTCCGAGGTCCGGGTGATTCTGGAGCGGGCGACGAACCCATTGCGGGCGATGGTCCTGTTGGCCGTGAACGCCGGCCTGGGCCAGCGCGACATCGGCGAGTTGGAGTGGTCGTTCCTCAAGCTGAAACGCAAGCGGCCGCTGCTGGACTACGTGCGGAAGAAGTATGAGCTACAGCGGCAGGCGACCCTTTGGCCGGAAACCATTGCTGCCCTTGTGGAGCTGCGGGACGCCCCCGCCGCCCGCCGGGCCAAGCCGCTCGACCCGGACCACGCGGACCGCGTTTTCATTACCCGCTGGGGCCGTCCCTACTGGTACCAGATCGTCCGCCGGACGGCCGAGGGGGCCCTGGTCGGCCGGCCGAAGAAGATCGAGGCCATCTCGGCCCAGTTCACGAAACTGCTGAAGCGGATCGACTCGGAGCGGGCCGCGGAGGCGGAGAAGACGGGCGAAGCCCCCCCGCCGCCGCTGGTGCGACACGGCCGGAACTTCCGGGCTTTCCGTCGGACGTTCAGCACGATCGCCGACGCCCAGGGTGATAGAAATGCCAAACGTAGGATAATGGGACAGCAACTGGAGGCAATGGACCCGCACTACGTTTTAGAAATGCCGTCCCGTCGGTTGGTAAAGGTCACAGACTACGTGCGGCGCAGGATCTTGCGAGTGCGGCCGGAACGTGGCGAAACACGTATTCCGTCCTCGGAGTCGACGGCCCCGGAGACGAGGGCCGCGGGGGAGCCGGGCGGGCAGAGCGGGACCGCTTGAAGGCGTCGACCGACACCCGGGTGGCTTTCCAAGTCTTCCGCTTGCCGTCGTCGCCGACGTTCCAAGCCCCGGCCAACTCGCCGGACGCACACCACTGTCGCACCTTATCCCGGCAGGCCCCCAGCTCGATCGCCATGGCCGGCACGTCCAGGACGGGGGAGGCACCCGCCGATTCGATGGCCCGGACCGACTGCTCGTCGCCGACCGCGCGGTCCGAAACGTCCGGCTTCGGCGAGTTGAAATTGGTGCCGTCGGCCTGCACGGCCTTTATCTACGCCACTCCGTCGTCGGAACAGACCGGAGGATGACGGAGGCGTCCACAATCCCCGGTTCGACCCGGGTGGTTACCGAAACATGCCCGCGAGCTGCCCGACGATTTTCTTGAGCTTCTCCGGCTCCGCCGCCGTCAACAACTTCGGTCGCTCGAACGCCGAGGCGGCCCGTTCCGCTGCCGTCCCGTCGTACACTTTCAACTTGTCGTACTCTGCGGCCAATCTCTCCGTCAGTGCCGGGTTGGCCTTGTGGGCGCACCCGTAGCAAAGCATTCGCCGACCGTCGTCGTAAACCCGCGGCCCGCCGACGGCCCCACACTCCCGACAGTTCCACGGACTCATTAGGCCACCCCTTTCCAGATCTCGATCGCCTCGACGATCAACTCCGCCCCCTCGGCCCCGAACTTCCCGGTCAGGTGATCGACGGCCGAGGCTCGCCGCTCGGCCGCTTCCCTGACCAGACGGGCCCTCTGGTCCCGGATCGTCTCGCCGACCCTCACGACCGCCTGGGGCACGGCTGCGGGCGCGTCCGCCGTCTCCGTCGTCCGGGGGGTGGGCCGGGTCCCGAAGTAGCGGTGTAGGGCCCGCGCGAGGGTCGGGGCGACGTCCTCGCCACCCTCGACGGACAAGTGCTTTCCGTTACCGCCGGAGATGTCGAACGGCCGGGCCTTGGGGTCGGCCAGGGGGCCGCCGTTGACCGGGCACTTCGTGTTGTAGACCGAGGTCCGCGGGGTCACGAACCACAGCGCCTCAACGTCGGCGGGGACGCCCTCGACGGCCGCGACGACGGCCGCCAGCTCCGGGGCGACCTCGGCCGCGGCGTCCGGGTGGAGGACGGCTTGGTTGTGGAAGACCGCGAAGGGGCCGACGTCGGCCGGGATCTGCCGCCCGCTGACCGGGCACTTGCTGTTGACGCGTAGTGCCGTCATCCGCACCGCGTAGTTGGTCGAGTTTATCGTCGTCATTGTGTTCCTTGTTCTTCAGGTCGGGCCCC
>JAQGHJ010000223.1 GCA_028288905.1 Phycisphaerales bacterium
GGACCGGCGAGATCCCGCAGCCGGTGCGGGACGCGCTCGGGAAGGCGGCGGGCATGCACCAGGCGGTGGCCGAGACCCGCCGGCAGATCCAGGACCGGCAGCAACGGCTCACGGAGGTCGGCAAGGACCAGGCCCGGGTCCGGGAGAACCTCAAGACGATCGCCCAGAACACTGACTACTACACCCGCCAGCTCAAGACGCTCGGCGACCAGGAGACGAAGATCGAGGGCCTGCAGAAGGAGGTCGCAGACCTTCAACAGAAGGCGGCCGACCAGGAGAAGGCGCTGGCCGACTACGCGAACGGGCTGACCGTGGGGTAAGAGCGGACGGAATGCGGTGGGCGGGGCGGAGGCGGTCGGGGCGGCGCGGGTGACTCGGGGCGGCGCGGGGCCGCCGGCCTTGGTCCGCCCGTGCCGCCCTGCCCCCGCCTTCGGCTATGCGGCCTTACTTCACCACGGTCGACCCGGCCGCCGCGGCCTGTCCGTTCGGGCCGAGTTGGGCGTCGTAGTAGATGGTCCCGCCGCTGGCGGAGATCCCGCTCGCGACGACGGACCCGGCTAGGCAGGACGTGCCGGACATGTTCACGGTAGCGGTCGGGGCGGTGACGACCGCATACAGGGTGGACGCGCTCACGTTCAACGACGACGCCGTGCAGAATTTGATCTGCAGGTTGGCCGGCTTGTTCTGGTACGCCAGCATCTGGGCCGACGAGAGCGAGACCGAGCCGTTCATGTAGATGACGGCCGGGCCGGTGAACTGGATCGTCGCGCCGCTGACGTTGACCGAGTCGAACACGTACGTGCCGCCGGGGGCGTAACTGGTGCCGGCGGTGGTGAAGTAGACGTTGGCACCGGTGGTCGGATACCCGATCCCCGCGTTCGCGTTGGACGCGGCGTACGCTCCCGCCGACGGGGTGGCCGGGGTGGCGGCCGCGGTGCTCATCTTCGTCCTGGCCGCGTAGTACGACCCGCCGGACGGGGCCGGGTTGTTCTTGTAGTAGATCGTCCCGCCGACCGACGCCCCGGTCCCGAGGGTGATCGTGCCGTTCGACGCCACGTCCCCGTCGGCCGACGACGCCCCGGTGGCGAACGTCCCGGCGGTCGAGTCGTACGTCCCGGTAGAGGCCGCGGAAATCGATAGCGAATTGAGCCCGAGGATGCCGTACGCCAAGGTCCCCGTGTTCCCGACCACGGTCGCGCTGAACGACAGGTCCAGGGACGTGAACCCGATCGACTTCGCCAGCGTCATCGGGACCGGGGTGCCGCGGGCGGCGGTCCGGACGGCCGTCACGCGGGCCGCGTCCGGGGTGGCCGACGTGGTGTCCAACACCTTCGTCGCCGAGTTCCACTTGCCGAACACGACGTCCCCCGACTGGAGGACGAGCGACTGCCCGGCCACCGTGTGGGCGGCGGCGATCGCGATCGCGGCGCTGCGGGCCCCGGCCGTGTCGCTCGGCAGGTACGCGGTGGCCGCCCGGCCGGCCGCGTCGACGGCGCACTCCATCTCCGTCTTGGCCAGCTGCGCCCGCCCGAGGTCGACGGCCAGCGACGCCACCCCGATCATCGCGACCATCGCGAACACCGAGTAGATCAGGATCGTGCCGCCCGCGCGGGCGGGGAACGCCCGGCCGGACAACGCCCGCCCGGCCGACGGAGTGCCGGCCGACGGGCGGACGGCGCGCAGGCGCGGCGGGAGTTGACGTGACGAGCCGGGCATCGGGTCTCCCGAGCATCGTCCGCCCCGCGGGCCGCCTGAAGCGGACCTCGGCAAAACCCCCGCCCGGGAGGGGGACGGGGTCCGATATCCGATCGTTCGCGGAGTCGACCGGCGGGCCGGACGGGACGCGGGCGGCGGCGGCCGCCGGCCGGCCGGCCGCTACTCCGCGTGCGTCACAAACTGCTCGTACAGGTGGGCGTACCGCCCGCCGGCCGCCACCAGCTCGCGGTGCGTGCCCCGCTCGACGATCCGGCCGGCGTCCACAACCAGGATCTGGTCCGCCCGCAGGATCGTGCTCAGCCGGTGGGCGACGACGAACGTCGTCCGCCCGGCCAGCAGCCGCTCGAGCGACCGCTGCACCAGCACCTCGGTGCCGGTGTCGACCGCGCTCGTGGCCTCGTCGAGCATGAAGATCCGCGGGTCGGCTAAGTACGCGCGGGTGAAGCAGATCAGCTGCCGCTGCCCGAGGGACATGTTCGCCCCCCGCTCCCCGACGTCCGTCCCGAACCCGTCGGCCAGTGCGGCGATCGCGTCGTACGTGCCCAAATCCCGGGCGGCCGCGTGCACCTCGGCGTCCGTCGCGGTCGGGCGGGCGTACCGGATGTTCTCCATCACGGTCCCGGTGAACAGGTAGTTCACCTGGAGCACGAGCCCCATCTGCCGGTGCAGGCTGTCCCCGGTCACGTGCCGCACGTCGCGGCCGTCGACCAGCACCCGCCCGGCCTGCGGCTGGTAGAACCGGGCGACCAGGCTGACGATGCTGCTCTTGCCGCTGCCGGTCGCCCCGACCAGCGCCACCATCTGCCCCGGCTCGGCCACGAAGCTGACGTCGTGCAGCACCGGCCGGGCCGGGTCGTACCCGAACGTCACCCGGTCGAACTCCACCCGCCCGGCGATCCGCGGCAGCGGCGTCGCGCCGGGCGCGTCCGCCACCTCGGGCTTGAGGTCCAGCAGGCTGAACACCCGCTCGGCCCCGGCCATCGCCATCAACAGCTGGTTGTAGAACGTCCCGAACGTCCGGATCGGGTTCATGAAGAAGTCCCAGTACAGGTAGGCGGCCACCACCGCCCCCACGCCCTGGGCCCCCGGGAACCGCCCGGCCACGATCAGGTACCCGCCGAACAGCAGGATGACGACCTTCCCGGCGAACCCGCACAGGTCCAGCACCGGCAGGTAGGCGCCCGTCACCTTCGCCGTCCGCACGTTGTTCGTCGTGTTCTCCACCTGCAGGACGTTGAACGACCCGAGGTTCTCGGCCTGGCGGTTGAACGCGGTCACGACCCGCATGCCGGTGATGTTCTCGGCCATGTTCGCCGCCACCCGGGTGTACCCCTCCCGGGCGACCTGCCACATGCCCGCCGCCCGCTTGAGGTACGCCTGGTTGACGAAGAACAGCACGACCCCGAGCGGGGCGACGGCCGCGAACAGCCGGAGGTCGGTGGCGGCCAGCATGGCGGCCGAGAACGCCATCATCAGCAGGTTCGAGCAGATCGTGTTCACGCCCCAGACGTTCACCTCGCGGAGGCTGCCGACGTCGCTGGTACACCGGCTGATGATCCGCCCGAGCTTCGTCCGGTCGAAGTAGCTCATCGACAGGGCCTGGAGTTGGGCGAACAGCCGGCGGCGGATCTCGAACTGCACCCGCTCGCCGGCCCCGGTGGTGACCAGGATGTTGAACCGCTGGAGGACGACGGTCGCGACCGTGACGAGCGCCCACAGGGCGACGAGCACGACGAGTCCCGCGACGGCCGCCCGGGCGGACGATAACGGCGGCCCGAACCCGATCGCCTCGGCCAGCGCCGCCCCCCACCGGGCCAGCCACGACAGCCCCGCCGCCGGGTCGCCCGCCGCGGTGCCGGCCCCCGCCCCCGGCCGGGCGAGCCACGCCGAGCAGTGGTCAATGATCGCCTGCGTGAACCGCGGGCTCTGGAGCTCGAGTACGGTGGTGGCCAGCCCGAGGGACAGCCCGCCGACGTACTGCCACTTGTAGGGGGCGAGCAGCCCGAGCATCCGCCGCACGAGCTTGGCGTCCAGCGGCTTGTACCGGGCCTCCTCCCCCTCATCGTCACCCGCGGCCGCGGGCTGCGGCGTGGGGGTCAGTGCGGCCGGCGACGCCGCCGGCGGCACCTTCGGGCGGGCGAGGTTGAGCAGGCGGGCGATCACCAGGGCGGCTCCGTTCGCGCGGTCGGGCCGGAGACGATAGCCCGGGCGGGCGCGGAGGGGAACCGCGGGAAGGACGGAGGGAATGAAGCGGTCCGCGGTGCGGACCCTACGGGCGGGCCGGCGGCTTCGGCATCACAACGCAGGCGCGATGCGGTCGCGCACCCATTCGGCCGCTCCGTCTTTGTCGAGTAACCGGTTCGCGACGCGCATCGTCACGTCGTACAGGTCTTCGGACGAGCAATCGAGGTCATAGCCGTTAGTGGCGAGAAATTCGTACACGCACCCCACGGCCGTCCGCTTGTTTCCGTCGATGAACCCCTGAGAAGCGGCGAAGGAGAAGAGGTAGGCGGCGGCCATGGCCGCGACGTCTTCGTTGAGGTACTGGCCGCCGAAGGTGTGAGCCGGCGCGGCGAGGGCCGCCCGCACAACGCCCTCATCCAAGATGCCGTCCGCACCGCCGTAAGTAGCTAATTGGTCAGCGTGAATGGCGAGGACGGCTTCGAACGTAAGGAACTCCATCTCGCTCATCCAGCACCCCAAAAGAGAAGGCCCAGCTCCAAAGAGCTGAGCCTATCTTAAACCGAACAGGCGGCAAGATTCATTTGGCAAGCTTCGCCAATGCCTTGCCAAACTTATTGTGCAAACGCTCCTTGGCTTCGAACGGCGTGAGCTTGCGGCCGGGCGGCGGGATGAGGCGTTGGGTTGGCTTCTTGATGGCGTTCATGGTTGCTCCAGCTTCTTCGTCGGCCGTGTAGCACCAATGCTACGCACCAGATCCCGGCGTGCAAATATTTTTCTGCACGAGGGGCGCAGAGAACGATTCCGTAAACCCGTGC
>JAQGHJ010000714.1 GCA_028288905.1 Phycisphaerales bacterium
GCGGCTGCGGGCCGTCGCCTCGCTGGCGATGCCGTGGCCGATGATGGGGATGCCGGGATGATAGAGGGGGAGTGCGGGGGAGGGGGAGAGGGCGCGCGGCGGAGGTGATGGGCCGTCCGCGCGGGGCCGCGGGCTCGCCGGCCCACCGGCCCGCCCCAATCCTTTATTCCCCTTGCGCCCGCGGGTAGCATCCCCGGTCCTTTCCCCGCCCAACCGCCCCTGGAGGCCGCCCGCCCATGACCCCGCGCGACGTGCTGAAGCTGATCGAGCAGAAAGAGATCCAGTTCATCGACCTGCGGTTCATGGACTTCCCCGGGCTGTGGCAACACCTCACCCTCCCCATCTCCGAGCTGACGCTCGAGAGCTTCGACCACGGGTTCGGGTTCGACGGGTCGAGCATCCGAGGGTGGCAGGCGATCAACGAGTCGGACATGCTGCTCGTCCCGGTGGCCGACACGGCCCTGGTCGACCCGTTCATGCAGCACGCGACCGTCAGCATGATCTGCGACGTCCGCGACCCGATCACCAAGAAGGAGTACAGCCGGGACCCGCGGAGCATCGCCCGCAAGACCGACCTGTACCTGCAGAAGACGAAGATCGCCGACCGGGCCATGTTCGGCCCGGAGCTGGAGTTCTTCGTGTTCGACTACGCCTGGTACGACCAGGGCATCAACTACGCCAAGTACCACGTCGGCAGCCGCGAGGGCGTCTGGACCCGCGGCGACGAGGACACGACGAACCTCGGGCAGAAGATCCGGCTGAAGGAGGGGTACTTCCCCTGCCCGCCGATCGACACGCTGCACAACATCCGGTCGGAGATGGTGGCCGAGCTGATCAACCTCGGCATCCCGGTCGAGGCCCACCACCACGAGGTCGCGACCGGCGGGCAGTGCGAGATCGACATGCGGTACCAGCCGCTCGTCCGCATGGCCGACAACGTGATGATCTACAAGTACGTGGCCAAGAACATCGCCGCCCGGCACGGGAAGGTGGCCACGTTTATGCCCAAACCGCTGTTCCAGGACAACGGCAGCGGCATGCACGTTCACTTCTCGCTCTGGAAGGGCGACAAGCCGTGCTTTAGCGGGAACAAGTATGCCGGGCTGAGCCAGATGGGGCTGTGGGCGATCGGCGGCATCCTCCGTCACGCCCGGGCCCTGTGCGCGATCACGAATCCGACCACGAACAGCTACAAGCGGCTCGTGCCCGGGTACGAGGCCCCGGTAAACCTCGTGTACAGCAGCCGCAACCGGTCTAGCGCGATCCGGATCCCGATGTACTCGGAGAAGCCGCAGACGAAGCGGATCGAGTTCCGGTGCCCGGACAGCTCGTGCAACCCGTACTTAGCGTTCAGCGCGATCACGATGGCCGCGATTGACGGGATCCAGAACAAGATCGACCCGGGCGACCCGCTCGACAAGGACATGTACCGGCTCACGCCGGACGAGTACTCCAAGCTCCAAAGCGCCCCCGGCAGCCTCGAGGAGGCGTTGGACGCGCTGGAGAACGATCACGATTTCCTGCTGGCTGGCGACGTGTTCACCGCCGACGTGATCCACTACTGGATCAAGTACAAGCGGGAGAACGAGGTCGACGCGATCCGCGTCCGGCCGCACCCGTACGAGTTCTGCATGTACTTCGACATCTAGCCCGCCGCCGGGCCGGGGCGAAAAGCTCTAGCTACGGATGAACACAGATGAACACGGATGGGGAGGGAGGCATGGGCTTAGAACCCGTGCCTCCCTCCCCATCCGTGTTCATCTGTGTTCATCCGTGGCTAGTTCTACTTCGTCTCGTGGAGGGGTGTAGCGGGCAAACGAGAGCGGGCCGGGCCGCCCGTCGCTGGGTGGCCCGGCCCGCTCAAGTTACCTGACGGAAACCTATCGGAGGGCTCTCAGCGGGCGGCCGCGGCGGTGCCGCGGGCGTCCGGGGTGCCCTCGGCACCGTACGAGTAGCCTTCCATGTCGGTCATGCTGAGGTGGTAACCCGACTCGCCGTGCAGGGCGATGTCCAGGCCCTCAATCTCGTCGTCGGTCTTGGCCCGCAAGCCGATCGTCATCGCGATCACCTTGGCCAGGATGAAGCTGAGGACGAAGCAGTACACGACCGACACGCCGACGCCGAGCGCCTGCTTGCCGAGCTGCTCCATCCCGCCCATGACCGGGCGGACGGCGAAGATGCCGACCAGAAGGGCCCCGAGGGCCCCGCCGACGCCGTGGACGCCGAACGCGTCGAGCGAGTCGTCGTACCCGAACACGCCCTTGAGCCGGCAGGCGAAGTAGCACACGCCGCCGCCGATCGCCCCGATCAGCATCGCCGACCACGGCAGGACGTGCCCGGCGCACGGGGTGATGACGACCAGCCCGGCGACCATGCCGGAGGCGAACCCGAGGATTGTCGGCTTACCGCCGTGGATCCACTCGATCAGCATCCAGGCCGTGGCGGCGGCCGCGGCGGCCGTCTGGGTGTTGGTGAACGCCAGGGCGGCGACCGTGCCGGAGACCGGCAACTCGCTGCCCGGGATCGCGACGGCCGACCCGGCGTTAAACCCGAACCACCCGAACCACAGCAGCCCGGCCCCGATCAGCGTCAGCCCGAGGCTGTGCGGCGGCATCGGGACCTTCCCGTACCCGGTCCGCGGCCCGACCACGAGGCAGACGGCCAACGCGGACACGCCCGCCAGCACGTGCACCACGGTGCCGCCGGCGAAGTCGAGCACGCCCTTCTGGAACAGCCAGCCGTTCACGTTCCACACCCAGTGGGCGACCGGCAGGTACACGATCGTCGACCAGATGATCATGAACAGCAGGAACGGCCCGAACCGGACCCGCTCCGCCACCGACCCGACGATCAGGGCCGGGGTTATGATGAAGAACTTGCCCTGGAACATGACGAACGCCAGCTCCGGGATGCCCGTCGGCACCGCCCCGGTCGTGTCGCCGCTCGTCAGGATCCGGCCCCAGTCGCCGTTGAACGCGTTGAGGAACAGCAGGCCCTTGTCGAACGCCAAGTAGCTGACGATCGGGTCGCCGGACGACCCGATGAGCTTCGTGGCGGCCGTCACGGTCGGGAAAGCGACCGCGTACCCGTACATGATCCAGATGATGCCCATGACCCCGATGGTCACCATGCAGCACAGGAACATGTTCAACACGTTCTTCGCCCGGACCATGCCGCCGTAGAAAAGGGCGAGCCCGGGGACCATGAACAGCACTAGCGCGCTGGAGATGAGCAGCCAAGCGGTGGAACCGGTGTCGATCTTGCCGGCCTGCCAAGCGGGCACGGCGGCCGGGGCCGCCGGGGCGGCGGCCATCGCCATGGTCGGGGCGGAGGTGGGAGCGGTTTGTGCCGACGACTGGCTGGCCGCGAGCGTCACGGCCACCACGGCCGCTACCGCCATGCCAAACCAGCCCAGGAGCGGTCGCCGTTGGTGCAACGGGAGACATTCTCGCATACTCGTCACCTACCCTATGAAAACAGAGGTGTCGCAACCGCGGGGAGACGCCCCGCAGCAAGCCGGCACCAGCCGTGCGACCAGGGTCCAGTAATGGACCGCTTTTATAAGCTGAATTCCCGGATACGGAACAAACGTGATGCCACCGGAAAAACACCGATTAATCGCTAGTCAAATGGTTACAACGCTTTTGGTGCTTTCCTCTAAATTAAGCAACCAAGGTTGAATGAACCAGGGGCCGCTACTTTTGTGTGCATCGGAGGCACGGACTGTAACGACGCACTTTGCCGCATCGTTGCTAGGAACGCGGAAAATATGCCGCGTAGCTCGTTGAAGTGCAGGCATGACCCAATTCTCGGCAGGATGGGGATTTAGACGAGGTATCAACTGGCTTTAAAGATTCGGATGCGACGAGCGGATCAGCTGAATTGGTCGCTACTTGGCAATAGGCCACTTAAGTGCGCAAGTTTTCTCGGCAGCAAGCTGAAGCGGATCAACCGAGTGAAATGACTGGCTGGCTGCCTTTCGCGAAAGGCTATCGGACGCGTTGAGCCATCCGATCGGGCCGCAGTCGATGCTCTTGGCGGTCATAGGAATACCACCGCAGGTCGACCATCCCATCGATACTCGTGTCCGTCACTGGGCCGAATACGCGGCTGTCCTCGCTGGCGAGCCGGTTGTCCCCCAGCAGGAAGTACTCGTTGGGTCCTAGCAGAACCTCCTCCGTCATCGATCCGGCCGGCGTGGGGCGGTTCATTGCAGGCGTCCGAAGGGCTTGCGACTGAATGGAATGGTTCCCCGCTTCGATTCGCAGGCCGTCGTCCGACGGGTCGCCGTAGGACAGCGGGCGACCGTCCACGTGCACCCGCCAGCCGTCCTCGACCCGTACCCGTTCGCCAGGCAGGGCGACCACGCGCTTAATGACGCGGCGGGCGACCGGCCGGCCGACGGTCGCCACGATCACGGCGAATCGGTGGATCGGCCGCCGCGGGAACTTGAGGAGGAAGGCCCGGTCGCCGGGGAACAGCGTCGGCCGCATGGACGCGGACGCGACGACGACCGACTCGGCGACGAACGTGTCGTTCGCCAGCAGAAGTGCGGCCGCCGCCACGAGGGCAACCATCGCCTGCCGTCCGCTCGGGAGGAAGCGCCGGAACCGTCGTGCCGGCCGCGGGGGGGCGGGAAGAAGTGGAGGCGCGCCGCCGGCCGGGCCGCCTTTCGGCGGCCCGGCCGGCCTGATATCGGTGGCAGTCATGGGAGACCTGATGGCCGCGGGCCGGCGGCTCGGCGGCGGTCGATGCCGGCCCGATCGTTCGTCAACGCGGAGATGGCGCGGCCCGCGATGTCGAGGTCGCGTCGTTTGCCCAATGGGCGGCGAAGTCTAACGTCACGATTGCCACGGCGGCGGCCAGCACCCACGCCGCCCAGAGCGCCGCGGCCGTCCACCGCGAGCGGCGGACTATAACCGTGGCCGGGGTCGTGGGAACGTCTGCCATCACCGCGCCTCCCCTGTCTCACCCGCGCCACGTCACGACCGCCACGTCACGGCCCGATCGCGACGGTCCCGGACTCGCCGGTGCGGATCCGGTAGCACTCCTCCAGCGGCAGCACGAACACCTTGCCGTCCCCGATGCGGTCCCCCTCCGACTTCGCCGCCGTCGTGATGGCGGCGACGGCCGGCTGGAGGTACGCGTCGTTCACGGCGATCTCCAATTTCACTTTAGACACGAGCCGGATCGGGATCCGGCCGCCGCGGAACGTCTCGGTGTACCCGCGCTGGCGGCCACACCCGCGGACGTCGGACACGGTCATCAGGTGGACGTCCACGGCCTCGAGGGCGTTCTGGACCGCCTCGAGCTTCTCCGGGCGGATGATGGCGACGATTAGTTTCATGGGGTCGATCCCTGCGGGGCCCCGCCGGCCGAGCCGGCGGACCGGTCGATGGTGACGAC
>JAQGHJ010000246.1 GCA_028288905.1 Phycisphaerales bacterium
GCCTACCGCGGCGAGGCGCTCCGCAAGCTCCGCAGGCAGATGCAGATCGTCTTCCAGGACCCGGTCAGCAGCCTGAACCCGCGGATGACGGTCGGGAACATCATCGGCGAGCCGATCGAGGTCCACGGCATCGCGACCGGGACCGCCAAGACGGACCTCGTTGCGTCGCTGCTCAAGCGGGTGGGGCTCGACCCGTCGTTCGCCGGCCGGTACCCGCACGAGTTCTCCGGCGGGCAGCGGCAGCGGGTCGGCATCGCCCGAGCCCTGTCGCTGGACCCGGCGTTCATCGTGTGCGACGAGCCGGTCAGCGCGCTGGACGTGTCGATCCAGAGCCAGATCCTGAACCTGCTCGACGACCTGCAGCGGGAGCGGGGGATCGCGTACCTGTTCGTCGCCCACAACCTGGCCGTCGTCGAGCACTTCGCCGACGAGGTGGCGGTCATGTACCTCGGCCGGATCGTCGAGCAGGCGACGAGCCGGGAGCTGTACGCCAACCCGAAGCACCCGTACACGGTCGCGCTGCTGTCGGCCGTCCCGGAGACGAACCCCCGCCCGACGAAGCGGCGGATCGTGCTGCCCGGCGAGGTCCCGAGCCCGGCCAACCCCCCGACCGGCTGCCCGTTCCACCCCCGCTGCCCGCTCACCCGCCAAACCGCCGCCGGGGCGGCCGCGGGGGACACCGTCCAGATCACCGTCGGCGGGGCCGGGAGCGGGGGGGGCGGCGGTGCGAGCGACGGCGGCGGGGCCCGCGTGATGCGGCGGTGCGTGGAGGAGACGCAGACGCTCGAGCAAAAGCAGGGCGAGCCGGGGCACGTCGCGGCGTGCTGGTTGGCGCAGTAAGGACGGGGGGCCGTGTGTCTTAATCGGCGGCGCGGGCGGGCCAGTGGGCGGCCTTCCGGAGCCCCGACGACCTTGGACCTCCGACCTCTACCTACTCCCCGCCCTCAATCCCGGTATTTCGCGTGGCACTGCTTGCAGGTCTGCTGGGCCGCCGCCCACCGCTTGTCGAGCTCCGTCGCCGGGGTGCCGCCGGTCGCCGTCAGGCCGGCCTCCAGGTGCTCGACCGCCTTGCTCGACGCCAGCATCCACGCCTTGTACTCGGCCGGCCGGTCCTTCATCGCCTCGGCGTCGGCCGTCACGACCCGCAGGAAATCGGCCAGCTTGCCCGCCTCGGCCGCCGGGTCGAGGTCCGGGTGGTCGGCCGGCGCCTTCCACCCGGCCTTCTGGGCGGCCTTCAGCCCGTCGCTCGCCTCGTCGACCGCGATCATCGTCTTGACCGTCCCGTGTGGCCGGCTGACCTCCGGGAAATCCCCGCCGACCTTGTCCAGCAACGCCGCCAGCACCTTGCCGCTGCCGGCGGCGCAGGCGTACAGCCCGGTGTAGTTCGGAGCGGTCCCGCTCACCTTCATCTTGGCGACGGCCTGGTCGGGCGTCAGGTCCCCCAGCGTCACCAGCGCCGCCCCGGCGGCCGCGGCGCTGCGGTGCTTGCCGTGGTGGCAGTGGACGTACACCGGCCGGGGCAGGTCCCGCACCGCCCGGGCGATCTCAAGTTTGCGGGCCTCGTCGAACCCGGCGTACGTGATCGGCAGGTGAACGTACCGCATGCCGCGGGCCTTGGCGGGCTCTAACTCCGGCTCGGCCCCGTCCACCGTCAGGATCGTCTTGACCCCGAGCCGGGCGAGCGAGTCGAACCCGGCCGCCCCCTCCGGCACCGCACCCACCAGCACGTCGGCCGCGTACGCGACGACGTTGTGCAGCCCCGGGTAGTCGGTCGGCTTCGCGTCCGACACCTTCGGCGGCGCGAGCGGGCTGGCTGCAGCAGGCGAGGACGCAGGCGCCGCAGGTGTGGGAGCGGTTGAGGGGACGGAGGCCGACGTGGGGACGGAGGCGGCGGCAGGGCGGGTGTCTGCCGGCCCAGCCACGACCGGCACCGCGGGGGCGGACGATGCCACCGGCCGACTCGCCGCGGGCACGGCCGGGGCGGACGCCTTGCCCGCGTCGCACCCGGCCACCCCGGCCCACGTGCCGAGGGCGCCAATCGCCACGACCACCGACCGGCCGGCGGCCAGCCGGCGGACGGCAACCGACCGGCGGCCGGCCTTCCCCTTCGCTGCGTCGATCGTCATGAGGAGGTCCCCGGAAATCCGGCTCGGCCGACGCGGCCCGAACAACGTCGCAACGGCTGACGACCGTCCCGGGGCACGGCGGCCGCCCTGCCGGCAACCAATCAGGTTCGAACCCCGGGAATCAATCCGTGCGGCAGCATGTCCGCCAGAACGGATGCCGCTCACCAAGGTTAGCCCCGCCCCCGCCCACCCCGGTATACGACGGCCGCCGGCCAGAGCGGCAGCAGATACTCGACCGGGACGACGGCCCAGTTGGGCAATCGCCCGAAGAAGATGACGGCGACGAGCGTGACGGGGACCAGAGCCAAAACGTAAACGCCGACCGCGGCCAAAAGTTTGCCCGTCGGCTTTGGCATTTGAGAGCCTTCCCCCACGTGCCGCCGGACTCCCCGTCTCGCCGGGAAACGGGAACTGCGATTGCAAATTTGACCACGCTGAAACGACCAACTGCTCCGGTTAGGGGAAGGCCCCGACATTCCACATTCCACTTACGCCCTCTACTTCCCCAACTCATACCAAACCGTCGGCTCCCCCCCGATCGCGAACCGCAGCATCCCCCCCTCGTACGTCGCCGGCACCGCGTTGCCGCGGGTGCCGTTCGCGTGAAGGGCCCACACCTTCATCGGGCCGGCCGTCCTGACCGCCAGCTCGCCGCGGACGACCTCGATCTTCGCCGGCGGCTTGCCGAACTGCTTCGACACGCTCGTCCGGGCCGCGTTCCACTCCTCGCCGGTCGCCCCGATCCGGGCGACGGCGGACACGAGCAGCCGGTCGGCCTGCGCGATCGGCTTACCCGGCTCGGCCGGCACCACCTGGATCGCGGCGAACGGGGTGTCCAGCTTCGTCACCCGCAGCGGGCCGGCGTCGTCCGGGAGCTGGCTTTTGCCGAATCCGACGAACGTCGCGGCGAAGTCGTCGGCGAGCAAAAATTGCCCG
>JAQGHJ010000307.1 GCA_028288905.1 Phycisphaerales bacterium
GGCCGCCGTCAGCCGCTCCGCCCAATAGTTCAGGGCGTCAAGTCCGGCCACCCGCAGCCCGGTCCGCACGATGCTGTGCGTCCCGCGCCGCTCCCGCGAAGTCGGCCAGTCGAAGAACGTCAAGTCCGTCCCCGGGCTGCCGCGGCGGTCGGCGTAGAACAGGTGGTAGGCGGACACGTCGTCCTGGTTGACCGTCTTCTTCACCAGCCGCATCCCCAGCGCGTCGGTGTAGAAGGCGTGGTTCGCGGCGGCGGTGGCCGTCACGGCCGTCAGGTGGTGGATTCCGGTGAGTTGCATGGTGGTCTCGCTCCCGTCGCGGGCGGCTCGGCTCCCGGCGTCGTTCGCCCGGCCAGCCCCGCCCGACACCCAGATTATAGGCATGACGTTTATTGTTTCAACAAGTAATTTTCTTACGTCATGATTTTCCTTTGAAGCGGACGGCTGCCTGTCCGCCGGCGGCAGCGCCGGCTATCCTGCCGTCCGACGGGCCCGGGGCGTTCGCCCCGGCCCACCCAACGCCCGCCGCCGCACACGTGGCCCTCGCGCCACCGGGCTTCATAACCGCGGCTGACAGGACATGCCCGATGTACGCGTCCGCCAACAGATCGCTCTGATGGCCGCCCGCCTCATGTACGCCCGCGAGGAGCGGGAATACTTCACCGCCAAACGCAAGGCCGCCCGCCAGCTCGGGGTCGACAGCCGATACCGGCCGAAGGACCTGCCGTCCAACGCCGAGATCCGCGACCAGATCCTCCGCCTCGCCGACTGCTACGAGGGCACCGAGCGGCAGGACCGCTTGAAGGACATGCGGCTCGGCGCCCTGCGGATGATGCGGCTGCTGGCCGCCTTCCGCCCCCGCCTGATCGGCAGCGTGCTGACCGGGCACGTGCGGCTCGGGTCCGACGTCGACCTGCACGTGTTCAGCGACGACAGCCAGTCGGTGACGAATGTCTTGGCGGCCGAGCGGCTGCCGTTCGCCGTCGAGCGCAAGCGGGTCGTGAAGCAGGGCGAGGAACGAATCTTCACCCACGTCCGCGTGCACGACCGGTTCGACTTCGAGCTGACCGTGTACGCCGCCGACAAGGCGAACTACCCGTTCAAGAGCAGCATCACCGGCAAGCTCATCGAGCGCGCCAGCCCGGCCGAGCTGGAGCTGCTGCTGCGGCAGGCGTACCCGGGCATCGACCCCGACGCGGCGGCGACCGAGCTGGCGGACGTCGCCGACCGGTTCGACGTCTACCGCCTGCTGCTGGAGCCGCTGGCCGACGTGAAGCAGAGCGCGGCGTACCACCCCGAGGGCGACGCCCTGTACCACAGCCTGCAGGTGTTCGAGCTGGCCCGCGACCGGGTGCCGTGGGACGAGGAGTTCCTGCTGGCGGCGTTGCTGCACGACGTCGGCAAGGCGATCGACCCGCGGGACCACGTGGCCGCGGGGCTACAGGCGCTGGAGGGGGCGGTGACCGAGCGGACCGAGTTCCTGATCGCCCACCACATGGACGCGGCCGCGCTCGAGGACGGCACGCTCGGGCACCGGGCCAAGGCCCGGCTGCGGGCGAGCGAGCACTACGACGACCTGATGCTGCTCCGCGAACTCGACCGGGCCGGCCGGCGGCGGGGGGTGGAGGTGGGCACGGTGGCCGACGCGTTGGCGTACGTGCGCGGGCTGGACGACGAGGGCCGCTGAGTGACATGGCCAGTTCGGCCCACATGCCATGGGCATCCCGCTGCTCTGCTCAGAACAGCGGGATTCCCATGCCGCGGGCGCGGACCCGCCCCATCGACCTAAACCGGCGTGACGGCTTGACCCGACGTATGACGATCGTAATATATAGGTCGTCATATGTCACATTGTTTGGCGTTCTCCGTGTGACGACGGGGCGGCGTTGGGGGGAGGGCGGAGCGATGGCGGATGGCCAGGGCCGGAAGGAGCAAACGCGGGAGGCGATCCTCCGCGCCGCCTCGACCCTGTTCCGGCGGGACGGGTACCACGCGACCGGGGTGGACAAGGTGATGGCGGCGGTCGGGCTGACGGCCGGCGGGTTCTACGCCCACTTCCGGTCGAAGTCCGACCTGCTGGCGGCCGTGCTGGGTCGGGGCGGGCGAGACGTGCCGATGTTCGCGGCCGCCGACGCGGCCGGGCTGGACGGGGTCGACTGGGTCCGGACGTTGGCCGACCAGTACCTGAGCCCGGCGCACCGGGACGGACCGGCCACCGGGTGTTTGATCCCGGCCCTGGGCCCGGAGGTCGGCCGGGCCGATCCGGCCGCCAGGGCCGCGTTCGAGGCCGCCCTCCGCGGCTTGGTCAGGCGGGTCGTCGACGGCCTCGCCGTCGCCGACAGCGACCGTGCGTCGTCGAACGCCCTGGCGATAATCGCCATGGCCGTCGGGGCGCAGGTGCTGGCTCGCGGCGTGGCCGACGAGGCGTTGTCCGACCAGATTTTGGCGGCGGCGCGAGGGCACTTGGAGACCCTAATCGGGCCGGGACACCCGACGCGGGACGCGCCACCGCCCGGCCGGCAGGGGCAGCGGCCGAGGAAGCAGGGGCGCAGGCCCAAGCGGGAGTCGTAAGGTCCGGCGGCCGCTGCGGGGCACCGCGGCGGACTGAGATCCCTCTGGCGCGTGAACGCGGCGCCCTCGGTCGCCGCCCGATTGGTCGTATCTACAACGATGAATGTATCCATTGTATTAGCCCCACCCGGAAGGGCGGGGCCGGGCACGGGGCCTTGACGAAGCCCCACCCCGCCCTGCCGGGTGGGGCCAGGTCGTCGACCCGACGCGTCACAACGGCATCAATCCATCGCCGTCGTCCGTCTGCGTGTCTCCGTCCGTCTTCGCATTCAGGAGCCCCACCATGAGCACCGCCCGCCGTGTCGTCGTGACCGGGATCGGCGTCATCACCCCGATCGGGCAGACGCTCGACGCGTTCGTCGACGCGCTGGCCACCGGCCGGAGCGGGGTCGGGCCGATCCGGCGGTGGGACTGCTCGGCCCACCCGGTCCGGTTCGGCGGGGAGGTGGCGGACTTTGACGTCACCCGGTACGGGATCGACGCCCGGGAGGGCCGGCGGCTCGACCGGTTCGCCCAGTTTGCCATGGCGGCGTCCGCCGGGGCGGTCGCGTCGGCCGGCATTACGTTCGACGCCGGGGACCCGGACCGCTGCGGCGTCATCATCGGCAGCGGGGTCGGCGGGCTCGAGACGATCCAGGAGCAGTACCGCGTGCTGCTCGACCGCGGGGTAGGGCGGGTGAGCCCGACGACGATCCCCCGGCTGATGATCAACGCGGCCGGGGCGAACGTGTCGATCCGGTATGGGCTGAAGGGCCCGAACAGCGCCGTGTCCACCGCCTGCTCGACCGGGTCGAACGCGATCGGGGACGCCGGGCGGGCGATCGCGGCCGGGCTGGCGGACGTGATGGTGGCCGGCGGGGCCGAGGCGGCGCTGTGCGAGCTCGGGCTGGCCAGCTTCTGCGCGTCGCGGGCGCTGTCGACCCGCAACGACGACCCGGCCCGGGCCAGCCGCCCGTGGGACGCCGGGCGGGACGGGTTCGTGCTGTCCGAGGGGGCGGCCGTCCTCGTGCTGGAGGAGTTGGACCACGCCCGCCGCCGCGGGGCGACGGTAATGGCGGAGCTCATCGGGTA
>JAQGHJ010000309.1 GCA_028288905.1 Phycisphaerales bacterium
ACGAGCGGCCGTACTATTACGACGCCCCGACCTACGTCTACCGCGGCGGGTACAGCTACGCGACGCCGCGTTTCCGGGACTACGGGTCGGACTACCCGTCCTTCTCGTTCAGCTACTCGTCCGGGTACCGCAACGGCGGGTACGGGCGGTACGACCGCGGGTTCAACTACGTCGACCGGGACTTCCGGCACGTGGACCGCGACTATCGCGGGTACAGCTCGTACTACCGGCGGTGACGGGCAAGGCTTAACTGCCTTGGTCGGCAGCCTCACTCGAAATCGATCGCGCGAGCCCCGCATTCCTGCGGGGCTCGCGTTTTCGTTGGCGGGCTGCCCGCACGCGGCACCCGCTCACGTAGTGCCGGCTGTACCGGCCATTCCGGTTGGTAGCAGCGAAGGTCGCCCGCGTACCCGACGGCGCCGGCCGGCACAGCCGGCCCTATGCGTGGGACCGTCCGCCCGCCGCCCCAGGTGTTGCTGTGGCCCGCCCGGCCCGCGTGCCCTAAAGTCCGGCCGCGTCGCCTCGGCCCTGCCTCAACCGCGCGAAGGACCCATCACCCATGCGGATCGTCCGTTTCCTGTCCGGCGGCACCGAGCACCTCGGCTCCCTCGTCGAGGGGGACGACGCGACCGCCCGCGAGATCGACGGCCTGCTGCTCGACGGGCCCGCCGGGTGGAACCTCACCGGGCGAATTCTCCGCGTCGAGCAACTGCTCGCTCCGCTCGTGCCGACGGACATCCTGTGTATCGGGCTGAACTACCGGGAGCACGCCAAGGAGAGTAACTCCGAGGTGCCGGACAACCCGATGCTGTTCATCAAGTCGTCGAACGCCCTGAACCACCCGGGCGGCCCGATCCCGATCCCCCGACGCAGCACGGACATCGACTACGAGGGGGAGCTGTGCGTGGTGATCGGCAAGACGGCCAAGAACGTGTCGAAAGCCGAAGCGTTGAGTTACGTGCTCGGGTACACGTGCGCGAACGACGTGTCGGCCCGGGACTGGCAGAAGCAGAAGAAGCTGAACGGCGGCCAGTTCGCCCGGGGCAAGAGTTTCGACGGGTTCTGCCCGCTCGGCCCGTGGCTCGTGACGGCCGACGAGGTGCCGAACCCCAACGCCCTCAAGTTGCGGACGCTGGTGAACGGCCGGGTCCTGCAGGACCACACGACGGCCGACATGATCTTCGACGTGCCGACGCTGATCGAGTCGCTCAGCAGCACGATGACGCTGCGGCCGGGGGCCGTGATTTTGACCGGCACGCCTCAGGGCGTCGGCGCCGCCCGGACCCCGCCGGTGTGGCTGACCCCGGGCGACACGGTCGCGGTCGAGATCGAGGGGATCGGCCGGCTGGAGAACCCGGTGACGGCGGAGGCGTGATGGCCTCGGCGGACTTTTCGCTTGGGGCGGCGCAACGGCCGCGTAAAATGGGCCGTGGCGTGGCCTGCGCCACGCCGCACTGGCCGTCCGGATCCGGTATCAAACTCCGGTGACCCCCTCTGGTCCCCTCTCCCGGTATCCCGGGAGAGGGTTAGGGTGAGGGTCCTGTTGAGCTATGAACGTGGGTTGGGAGTTCTGGCCGCCGCCGCGAGGAACCCTCACCCCAGCCCTCTCTCGGACTACCGGGAGAGGGGGCGAGAGGCCGCCGTTTAATCGCACAGGGCGGCTTGAGGCCCATGTTGGGGACGGGTCTGGGCGATCGTCCGCCCGACGTGTCCGCTAGGCGGCGCGGGACCGGGCTTCGGGGGCATCGCAGTCCGCGCGGCCCGCTACAGCCGGTTACAGGTTGCTACAATCCGTGCGTCGGCCGCGCGGCGTCGCGGCCGGACTGTTCCGCCCGAACCTTCCATCCGGGATGTGGTATGCCGCGTCGAGCGAGCCGGGGTCGTCGATTCGTTCACCGCGCCACCGTTCTGGCCACCGCCGCGTTCGCGACTGGTCTGGTCCCCGCGGTCGGCGGGCCCGGCGGGGCGGCGGCCCGGGGAGACGTGATCCGGCTGAAGGACGGAACGACGTTCGAGGGGGACATCAAGCCGCACCCGGAAGGGTGGGTCGTCACGCAGGCGGACGGCCAGCGGCGGGTCATCGCCCGCGACCGGGTGGCGGGGTTGGAGGCGCGGCCGAAAGGTTCGCCGGCCACCGTCGACGCCCGGCTCGGCTCCCTCCGGCGAGCTGCCGAGGCGATGACCGACCCGAAGCAGGCGGTCGAGCGGTACCGGTCGTTCATCCAGCAGTACCCGACCGGTCCGTCGGCCGACCAAGCCCGGGCGGACCTGGAGCTCTGGCAGGACCGGGTCGACCGCGGGCAGACGAAGATCGGCGACCAGTGGCTCGACGCCGCCGGGCGGCAGGCCGCCCTCGACCAGTCGTACCACACGGCCGGGCGGGCGGTGGACCTGTTCCGCCAAGCCCGGTCCGCCGAGGCGGCCCCGGTCGTCGACCAGGCGCTAGGCGAGAACCCGCAGAACGCCGCCGCCTGGTACCTCAAGGGCGTGCTGCTGTTCAAGCAGGACAAGGCGGCCGAGGCCCGCAAGGCGTTCGACCAAGCTGCCGCCCTCGTCCCGGACCACGCGGCGACGCTCAACGACCTGGCTGTCGTCCAGTGGCGGCAGAACCAGCAGGTGTCGGCCCTGGTCAGCTACGAGAAGGCGCTACTCGCCGCCCCGCTGCACCGGGCGGTGCTCGACAACCTGTCCGAGGCGCTGGCCGCCTTGCCGGACAACCTGCGCGGCGGCACGCAGGTCGGGCGGATCGTCAAGCTGTTCAACGAGCAGGACCAGCTGCTGCAGCAGCAGATGGCCGCCCAAGGGATGTTCCGGTGGGGCGCGTCGTGGGTGACGAAGCCGGCGCTCGACAAGCTGCAGGCCGTGGAGCGCGAGGTCCGCGGGCGGGTCGACCAGATGGAGGTCGAGTACAACGCGCTGACCCAGCGGGTCGAGCGGCTGAACGCCGACATCCGGTCGGCCGAGACGACGCTGCGGCGGATGGAGTCGACCAGTTTCGGGTACGACGCCAACGGCGGGGTGGTCCGGTACCCGCTGCCGCCGAGCTACTACGAGTTTCTGAGGGACGTCGGGACGATGAAGGCCGAGCGGCAGCAGCGGCAGACCGAGCAGGAGACGATGCGGGCCGAGGCCCGACGGCTTGTTCAATCGGTCCCTACCCCACGGTACACCGGCACCCAGCGGCTGATCGAGTGGGAGGGGACCCCAATCTTC
>JAQGHJ010000317.1 GCA_028288905.1 Phycisphaerales bacterium
TCCCGCCCCCCCCCCCCCCCCCCCCCCCCCCCCCCCCCGACACTCCCCGTATAAAGGTGAAATGGGTTGGATCTACCTGCTGGCCGCGGTCGCGTTCCCGCCGGCGTTCGTGCTGTGGCGGCCGCGGGACCCGGTGCCGCCGGGCCGGCTGCGGGTGCGGGTGGCGGCGGCCGTCGTGGTGGTGTGGCTGGTGGCGATCCTGTGGGCCGTCCAGCCCGTGGCCCGCTCGGCCGGCGGCGGGAGCGGCGGCGGAGCGGCCGACGTCCCGGCGGCGAACCCAACGGACGGGGTTCCGGACGACGGGTCGTCGACGCCGCCGCCCGACCTGACGGCCGACGCCGGGTCCGACGCCCCGCTGATCGCCCTGTTCGGCTGGGTGCCTGGCTTGGCGTACGCCGGGCTGCTGTTGCTGGCCCGGAAGGCGATCGAACGGCCGGCCGTGGAGGTGCTCGACGCCCCGCCCCGCGTCCGCCGCCGGGACCCCGCCGCCGGCCGGTGGCCGTGGTGACCGGCGGGCCGACGCGCCCCTCGGCTGGCCGATGTGGACCAGTTGAGTGGCAGATATAAGGTCCAGCGGCCGGCGGATCGCCCGCCGTCCCGCCGTCACTCCCCGAGCCCGCGAGGTCGCCCGATGACGCTGCTGTTGCCCGCCCGACCGCCGCCGCATCGCCGGCCGATGCCGCCGGTGCGGATCTCGGTCGACCAGTACCACCGCATGATCGCCACGGGCATCATCCCTGAGGGCGACCCGATCGAGCTGTTGGACGGGCAACTCGCCCGCAAGGACCGGAGCACTCAGGGGGAGGATCCGATGTCCGTCGGGCCGCAGCAATCGTGGGTCGTCAACACGCTGGGCCGTTCGGACGCCAAGCTCGTGCGGCTCGGGTGTCACATGCAGAACCAGCAGCCACTGTCGCTCCCGCCCGTCGACGAACCCGAGCCGGACGGGATGGTCGTCCGCGGCCAGATCGACGATTTCAAGGATCGCAAACCAACCGCCGCCGACGTCCTGTGCGTCATCGAGGTGGCCGACAGCTCCCTCGCCGACGACCGGGACCGGAAGCAGCGGATCTACGCCGACCACGGGATCGGGCAGTACCTCATCATCAATCTGGTCGACGGGCTGGTGGAAGAGTACGCCGAACCGGAAGTGGGCCGCGGGCGGTACGCGCGGGTGACGCCGTTCCCGGCCGGCAAGCGGGTCGAGATCCGGACCGCGGCGGGCAAGCCGTTGGCCGTGCCGGTTCGGTCGCTGCTGCCGTGACCCGCGCGGCGGACGAACCGCGGTCCCGAGGCAATAAGAACGACACGCCACCGACGAATCGGGAGCGTGTCGTTCTTTTTGCCACTTCCGGCTACAGGTTTGCGGCGATGAATGCTCAGGCCATCTTCGTCTGCCCCGGGACGGCGACCGGCGGGGTGGGGAAGCTCGCCTTCGGGTCGTACGTCGGCGGGGTCAGGTCCTCGGTCGACTCGATCACCTGGTCCCACGTCACGGTCTTGCCGGTGTAGGCGGCCATCCGGCCCATGATGCCCATCAGCGTCTAATTGCACATGTAGTCGCCGTTGTTTATCACCTTCCCGCTCTTGATCGCCTTGGCCAGCTCGACGTGCTCGACGTCGTACATGTTGGCGGCCTTGCCCTTGCGCTTCCAGGCGTTGTCGCCGGTGATCGCGTGGGCCATCAGGTTGGCAGTCCCCTTCGTCCCGAACACCCAGTCGCTGACGTCGACGGCGGCGTTCACCCACTGGCGGGTCTGGCAGAACGCCCGGACCGGGCCGCGGTCGGTGTCCCATTCATAGATCGTGTCGAAGTGGTCGTAGATGTGCCCGTACGCCGGGTCGGTCCGGACGGTCCGCCCGCCGTTGCTCGTGGCCCGGGTCGGCGGCACGTCCTTCATCACCCACAGCATCTTGTCGAGCGTGTGGATGTGCTGCTCGACGATGTGGTCCCCGCTCAGCCAGGTGAAGTACAGCCAGTTCCGCAGCTGCCACTCCATGTCGGCCCACTCGGGCTGGCGGCGGTTCATCCACAGCCCGCCGGTGTTGTACATGCCCTGGAGGGCGACGATGTCCCCGACCGCCCCGTCGTGGATCCGCTTGATCGTCTCCTGCTTGGCCACGTCGTACCGGTAGCACAGCCCGGACACGACGTTCAGCTTCTTCTCGGCCGCCACCTTGCAGATGTCCATCACCTTCTTGACGCCCGGGACGTCGACCCCGACCGGCTTCTCGCAGAACACGTGCTTGCCGGCGTCGATCGCGGCCTTGAGGTGGGCCGGGCGGAAGTGCGGCGGGGTGGCCAGGATGACCACGTCGGCGTTCTCGAGCACGCCCTTGTACGCGTCGAGCCCGGTGAACTGCTTGGCCGCCGGCAGCTCCATCTGCCCGCCGAACTCCTCCTTCAGCCCCTTGATGCTGGCCTCGATCTTCTCCGGCCACAGGTCGGCGATCGCGACGAGCTTGTTCGTCGAGTCCGCCCGCATCGCGTTGGCCGCCGCCCCCGACCCGCGGCCGCCGCACCCGATCAGCCCGTACTTGAGCTGGTCGGACCCGGCGGCGTACACGGCCGACGCCAGCGGCCAGCTCGACGCGGCCGCCGCGACGGCCGCCACCGTCGACAGCTTGATCAGGTCCCGGCGGGACGTCGTGGCGGCGGCGGCTGGGGCCGACTCGGTCGGGGTGGCGGCGGCGACGGTGGGACAAACGGCTTCGGACTTGCCGGTGGGCGACTGCATGGGCTGATCTCTCCGGGGGCGTTTGGAAGGACGGTGGACGGCGCTAGCGACCGGCCGACGTTTATACCGCGGTGCCCGCGGGCGGGTTGCCGCCGGGCCGGGCGAATCCGCGAAATTGTAGTGACCCGTTCGGCCGGCGAAAAGCCGTTCCCGCCGCCGGACGGCTTCCCGCAACGGCGCGGCCGCGCGGCCCGCCTCACCTTCGACGCGGCGACGGGCCGGAACCTCACGCGGCCCCGATCTTTTCGCCTCCGGTGCCGTTTCGCGTCGCGACCCGCACGACCCGCGGCACGGTCGCTCGCCGGACGGGCCATCGCGGGACGGGCGGCAGGGGGGGAACCGGCCGCGAGGCGTCACTTCGCCGGCTGCGTCCCGGCCGGCTTCTCGACGGCCCGGTACCGGGCTGACTCGGTCACGGCGGTCGTCCCGTCCGGCCCGACGGTCGTGATCCGCACGCCGGATCCGCCGAACAGTTCCTCCCGTTCGGCCCGGTCGACGAACGCCATCCCGCGGTCCGGGCCCAGGGCGCAGACGACGGTCGCCAGCGCGTCGGCCGCCATCCCGTCGCGGGCAATCGTCGTCGCCCCGATACGGTGAGTGAGCCCGAGGCCGGTCCGCGTGTCGACGATGTGGCTGTACCGGACGCCGTCGACCTCGACGAATCGGTACGTGTCGCCGGACGTGGAGAACCCGCAGTTGGCGACCTCGGCGAGCCCGGCCGACACGCCGGGGGACGTCAGGGCCTGGACCGACACGACCCAGCCGGCCCGCCCGGGCGGCGGGTCGCCGACGGCCAAGTCGCCGCTGAGGTCGCACAGGGCGCGGGAGATGCCGCGTTTCCGGAGGACGGCCAGCACTTGGTCGGACATGTACCCGGTCGCGATCCCGCCGACGTCGAGCCGCATCCGGGGGGCGAGCAGCCGGGCCGTGTGACCGGCCGGGCGGGTCGTGGCGGGCTTAACTGGCGTGCCGCCGGCGCCTGCCGTACCGCCTGTACCGCCGCCGACCGGCTCGTCGAGCCGAAGCAAGGCGTGACCGACAGACGCCCGCGCCTCGGCCAGCCGGTCCGCGGACGGCAACTGCTGCTGCCGGCGGGACCGCCGCCACAACTGCACGTACGGCCCGACCGTCACGTCGAACGCCCCGTCGGTCATCGCGGCGACCCGCTGGGCGGCCGCCAGCACGGCGTACAGGTCGTCGCTGATCGGCACGGGGGCGGCCATCGGGCCGCCGCTCGTCAGCCGCGACAGTTTGCTGAGCTCGCTGTCCGGCTTGTAGTCGCTGAACACCCCGTCGAGACGGTCGATCTCGGCCTCGGCCGCCGCCGCCGCGGCGTCGGCAGCGGTCTGGTCCGGAGCGAACAGGACAAGGTTGTAGTCCGACCCGAGCTTGATCGCGTGGTACTCGAACCGGGTCGCGGCGGCGGGTGCGGCGGCCGCAGCGGGCGGGGCGGCAGAAGGCTCGGCGGGTGCCGGTCCGGGGGCCGCGCAGCCGACGGCGACGGACGCGAGCGTCAGGAGTGACGCCGCCCAACGGGGGCGAGCCGTACGGCCTGACCGGGAACCTTGAGTCACGAGCACGCCTCCGTGGCACCGGGCCGGCCCGCCCGCTTTCACAACTGGTGCGCGGCTGTCAGAACCGGACAACTTCAAGCGACTCAAACGGTAGGTAGCGGGTGGCGGGGACGCAATCCGGAGCGGACGATGCGAGCGGCGTCGGGCGGTTGCAAACGAACGCCGACGCGAGTCGCCCGTTCGCCCGCCAGCGAGTCCAGCGATTGCGTGCCCGTTCCGCCGCCCGTTACAATTCGTGACCCAACTGAAACGAGAACGAACGCCCCTTCGCCCGGCGCCTGCTCGGCCGGCGGGGGGCTCGCCCCCGAAAGGATCTGCCCGGTC
>JAQGHJ010000332.1 GCA_028288905.1 Phycisphaerales bacterium
GTCGCGCGGGGGGCGGGCGCGCGGAACGTGACACGATCGAGACGGCCGGCGGCGCGTCCGCCGCCGGCGGAGGGCGTGAATGACGGCGGCTTCCTCGGGAATCTCTCTGCTGGCCGCCGACGACGACTCGGCCCTGCTCCGGGCCTCCGCCGAGCGGTGCGGGGTGATCACGCGCGTCGCCGCCCGGAACTTCTACCACGGGCTCAAGCTGCTGCCGGAGCCGAAGCGGTCGCAGATGTACGCGCTGTACGCGTACATGCGGCTGCTGGACGACATCGCCGACGAGGACGACGGCCGGAGCCGCGCCCGCCGGGTCGAGGACTTAGCCGCCTGGCGCGAGCTGACCGGCGAGGTGTTCGCCGGCCGGCTGCCGGACGCGGTCGGCGGCGACCCCGGCATCTGGCCGGCCGTGGCCGACCTCGTCCGCCGCCGGGCCGTCCCCCGGCACCTGTTCGACGCCGCCATCGCCGGCCAGCAGCAGGACCTGGACGCCCCGGCGTTCGACACGTTCGACGAGCTGCACGAGTACTGCTACCGGGTGGCCGGGGTGGTCGGCGTGGCCAGCGTGTACGTGTGGGGGTTCAACGGCGGGGCGGACACGATCGACCTGGCGGTGAAGCGGGGCGTGGCGTTCCAGCTGACGAATATCCTCCGCGACCTGCGGGCCGACGCCGCCCTGGGCCGCACGTACCTGCCGCGCGCCGAACTGGCGGCGGCCGGCGTGACGCCCGAACAGATCGCCGAAGGGCGGGCGGACGACCGGTTCGTCGAGATGGTGCGGAGCCAGGTTGCCCGGGCCGAATCGTACTACGCCGCCTCGGCCGCCCTGGAGGGCCGGATCGACGCCGACAGCCGCCCGACGCTTGCGGCGATGACGGAGATCTACCACGGCCTGCTGAAGAAGATCGCCCGCGACCCCGCCCGCGTGCTGCGGGAGCGGGTGTCGCTGAGCGTGTTCAACAAGCTGTGGATCGCGGCCCGTGCCAAGCGGGCCGAGCGGGCGGTGCGGGTGCGGGGGTGACGGGGGCGGTAAACGGCCACCGGTAGGGTCCGCACCGCGGACCGCCCGCGCCGCGCGGTCGGATGTGCCCTCCGCCTCGGGAGGCACGGCCAAACGCTACGTTCGCCTCATGCCGCCCCGGGGCCGCACGGTCCGCGGTGCGGACCCTACAATCGCCCCTTCCCCGCCCCTGATGTCTGCTCCCGACGCAATCGCCCCGCCGCCGCCCGCATCGTCCGCCGCCCCGGGCCGCGTCGTGATCGTCGGCGGCGGGCTGGCCGGCATGGCCGCGGCCGTCGCGCTCACCTCGGCCGGCGCGGCCGTCACGCTGTTGGAGGCCCGCCGCTCTCCCGGCGGCCGCGCCGGCTCGTTCGACGACCCGCAGACCGGCGATCAACTCGACAATTGCCAGCACGTCCTGCTCGGGTGCTGCACGAACCTCCGCGACTTCTACGCCCGGGTCGGGGCGGCGGACCTGATCCGGTACGATCGGACGATCCGGTTTCTCGACGCCGCCGGGCGGGCGTACGACCTGGCCGGCACCCGCGGGCTGCCGGCCCCGCTGCACCTGGGGCCGGCGTTCGCCCGGTTCGGGCTGCTGACGTTCCGCGAGAAGATCGCCGCCGCCCGGGCGATGCGGGCGATGCTGAAGCTCGGCCGAGCCGGCCGGCTGGCGCTGGCCGACACGTCGTTCGGCGACTGGCTCGACGCGCACCGCCAGCCGGCGTCGCTCGTGCCCAAGCTGTACGACCCGGTGCTCGTCGGGGCGCTGAACGAAGACTGCCGCCGGGCGAGCGCCGCGTACGCGATCCAGGTGTTCCAGGACGCGATGCTGGCCCACGCCGGCGGGTACGTGGTCGGCGTGCCGAACGTCCCGCTGAGCCGGCTGTACGCGAGTCTGCCCGGCGTGGACGTGCGGTTCGGGGCGCGGATGCGCGGGCTCGCGTTCGCCGGCCGCCACGTGACCGGCGTCGAGCTGGCCGACGGCGCCACCCTGGCGGCCGACGCCGTCGTGCTGGCGACCGGGCACCACTCGGCCCGCCGGGCCGTGCCGGACGAGCTGGCCGCGACGGACGACCGGTTCCCCCGGCTGGCCGGGCTGGAGGACGTGCCGATCCTCGGCGTCCACCTTTGGTTCGACCGCCCGGTGCTGGCCGCCCCGCACGTCGCGCTCGTGGAGGGCCCGCTCCAGTGGTTGTTCCGCAAGGACGCCGACGGCCGCTCGCTGCACGGGGTCATCAGCGCCGCCCGGGACTGGGTCGGCCGCCCGCCGGCCGAGTGCCTGCCGCTGTTCGAGGCGCAGGTCCGCCGGGTGCTGCCGGCCGCCCGGGGCGCGGCCCTCGTCCGCGGGGTGGTCGTGGTCGAGAAGCGGGCGACGTTTTCCCCCGTCCCCGGCGTCGACCGCAGCCGCCCGAACCAGGCCCCGCCGCCCGGCGGGATCGAGAACCTGTACCTCGCCGGCGACTACACGCTGACGGGTTGGCCGGCGACGATGGAGGGGGCCGTCCGCAGCGGGTACCTGGCGGCCGAGGCCGTGCTGCGGGCGGCGGTTGCGGGACCCGCGGGCCGGCGATTCCTCGTCCCCGACCTGCCCGTCCAATGGCCGGCCAGGCTGGCCGGGCTGTAGGGTGGGTCGTTGCAGACCCTAGAAGGGGACCAATCGAGCGGCCCCCACTCGGATGGTCGAGGTTAGGAACATCCCTTTCCGGCCTTCACCTTAGGAAGCCCATCATGGACCTCGAACTCGCCGGCAAGGTCGCCCTCGTCACCGGGGCCAGTCGCGGCATCGGGGCGGCGATCGCCCGGCGGCTGGCGGGCGAAGGCATGGCCGTCGCGCTGGCGGCCCGGGACGCCGGGCGGCTGGGCGACCTTGTTTCGGAAGTCGAGGCCGCGGGCGGGCGGGCCTTCGCCTACCCGGTTGACCTATCCGACCCCGCCGCCCCGGCCGCGTTCGCGGCGGCGGCCGTCGGGCGGTTCGGGCGGGTCGACCTCGTCGTCAACAACGCCGGGGCGACCGCCCGCGGGGATTTCCTGGCGCTGTCCGAGCAGCAGTGGGCCGACGGGTTCGGCCTGAAGTTCTTCGCGGCCGTGCGGCTGTGCCGGGCGGCGTGGCCGCACCTCGTCGCGGCCCGCGGCGGGGTGGTCAACATCGCAGGCGTCGGCGGGCAGACCGGCAGCGCCGAGTTCACGATCGGCGGGGCGGTGAACGCGGCGATGCTGAACCTGACGAAGTGCCTGGCCGACCGCGGCGTGGCGGACGGCGTGCGGGTGAACGCGATCAACCCCGGCGCGATCGCCACGGACCGGCTCACGGTGCGGGTCGACAAGCTGGCGGCCGCCCTGGACGTGCCGGCCGCCGAGGCGGCCCGACGGCTGGCGGCGCAGATGAATGTCGCCCGCTTCGGGGAGGCCGACGAGGTGGCCGCCGCCGTCGCGTTCCTCGCCAGCGGCCGGGCGGGGTACGTGCAGGGGGCGGTGCTGAACGTCGACGGCGGGCTGACGCGGACGCTGTGAAAGTTGGGAGCGGGTAGGGCTTTTGCGGGGGGGGTGCCGCCCCGAAGGGTCGTAGTCCGGCAGGGTTGTTGCCCGGGAATGGAAGGCATCTCGGGGCCGGGGACGGGCCGGAACCGGGGACGCCTTCCACGGATGTCATCCTGAGCGCAGCGAAGGACCCATCGTCCACCGCGCGGCCGGGTTAGTGGTAGGGGGACTGTGGCTTGGGAAAGGGTGGATCACCGCCCAGCACCCGCAGTAGGGCCACCCTTTCCCATTCCAGTACCCATGGGTCGCTGGCCCCGGCGCGCGGTGGACGAGGGGTCCTTCGCTGCGCTCAGGATGACATCCGTCGGGGACCCGGAGGCCAACGGGTTGCAGCCCCGCTTGACCTTCCACACTCCACATTCGAACATCAACCCTCCGCTTCCGCCTCCGCCGTTCGTCCCCTCCCCAGCTTCCACTTCAGCACCGGCCGCAGCACCGCGACGGCGGCCAGGTAAACGCACGCGGTGCCGACGGCCATCACGAGCCCCAGGCTCTTGAGCCCCTGGTGGCGGGCGATGAGCCAGAAGAAACCGAAGCTGGCCGATGTGACGTACGCGCACAGCAGCAGG
>JAQGHJ010000343.1 GCA_028288905.1 Phycisphaerales bacterium
CCAGGTGCCGTTCGCCCCCTTCCCGCCCCACACCATCGTCACCACGCTCGCGGCGTACCCGGGGGCGAACGTGTCGCCGTGGACGCCGAACCAGTAGTCCTCGATCGCGGCCGCCTCGGTCGCGTACAGGTACGCCCCGAGGTCGCGGAGCTTCGCGTCGCCGGTGAACTGCCCTAGCAGCAGCAGGCCGTACCACGCGTTCATCGCCTCGGAGCTCGACTCGTGGTTGTTCCCGTCGCCGAACCGGGCGTGCCCGGACGCCCACGAGTGCCCGGCGTACGGGTCGAAGTTCCGCAGGAACGGGAACAGCGGGTCGGTCCGGTCGTCCGAGGCGATGTCCCGGGCGATCAGCTTGAGCATCCCGCCCCACCGCTCGTCCGCCGCCCAGGCCGGGTCGCGGCGGGCGATTTCGCCGGCCGCACGTAAGAAGTAACCGTAGTGGAAGTGGTGGTCGTTCAGCTCGACGTCGGACCCGTAGCTGGCCGGGTAGCCGATGAGGGTGTGCCACGTCGGCTCGTACGCGAACGCCCGGCCGGCCTTGCGGTTGCCGGCGGCGTCGGTGGCGGTGAGCCAATCCTCCAGTCGGGACTTCACCCGCTTCGTCAGTTGCTCGGCCTCGGCCGTCAGCCCGTACTGCTCGGCGATCGGGATCAGGCTCGCCCACCGGCCGAGCCGCTTGCCGTCTGCGTACGTGTCACGGACGGTGGGGTCGTCGTCCGCCGGGCCGAGGTCTCGCTTCAGGAAGGCGGCGAGGCGGGCCGGGTCCGCGCCGCCGGGCACGCGGGGCAGGGCGGGCAGGACGCCAGGGAGCGGGAGGGTGGTGGTGAACCCGCCGGGACGGGTGATCCCGCTCGGGCCGGTGCCGGAGGCGGCCGCGCCGACGACGGCCAGTTTCATCAACCCGCGGACGCTCGGGTACGCGTACTTCGTGAGCGCCGCGTCGGTCTGCCGCCACTGGTGCGGGTAGAGGGCAGTGTGCGTGCCGCCGGCCGGGCGGCCGGTGCCGGCGTCGATCGTTGCGAACGCCAGCTTCGTCGTTACGTGGGCCTTGGCAGGGTCGTACGCCCAGGTCACCGTAGTGTCGACGACCGGGAGACCTGCGTGCTTCGCGAACAGGTCGAGCGCCTCGGGCGTGGCCTCCGGCAGCACGGCGACTGCGATCCGGGCGGAGTTCGCGCCGGCCGCCCCCCCACCGCCGCCGGCACCTCCGGACGGGGCGAACGTGCAGGTCCACTCTTTCGTCCCGACGCCGGCCCACGCCGCGCCGGGCGGGGCGAACAGGGCGTAGTGCTTGGCCCCGCCGCCGACCGTGACGGCCAGCTTGCCCGACGTCGCGTCGCCGGCCCACACCTTCGGCACCTCCGCGAACGTCACCCGCGCCCCGCCGCCTTCGTACGCCGCGTACACGAACGGCGACCCGTGGCCGTACGACAGGGTCATCGCCGCCGGCGTGCCTCCGCCCTCGGCCGGCGTGGCGGCGGCAGCGGCCTGCCAGCGGACGTCGACGAACCAGTCGGACGCGACGGCCACCCGCTTCTCCGGGAACGCGGCGACGGCCGCGTGCCCGATCGTCAGGTCGGCCTGGTCGTTCTTCCCGTCCGGCATAAAGCCGAAGATCGCGTCCTTCATCCCCGCGACGGCCGGCCCCGGGTAGTACACCCGCAGCCCGGCGGGCACGGCCTTCATCGCCAGCGGGTGGGCGTAGTGCGGGTGACTGAATGGCTCCCAGTACAGCGAGCTACACCAGTCGTTCGTCGGGACCGGGCCCTTGAAGTCCGCCGTGACGAACGGCCGGCCCGGCGGCGTCTTCGCCCCGGACGGCGGGCGCGCGAGGTACGACCCGGCCCCGACCCGCACGACGGCCGGTTCAGACGGCTTCGCCCCGACGGCGGGTCGAACGACGAGAGACCCGGTTAGACCGACGAGGCAGGCGGCGCGGGCGAGGCGGTTCATCGCCGCGGAGTGTAATCCAACCGGGGCGTGATCCGCTCGGCGCGACGCGGAGCACGCTCACCGCGCGTCGCATTCTGACGGGTGGTACATCCCCCAAGCCGCGGGCGCAGCAGAGCCCCGGGTTCTTCCGCCCCATGCTAAAGGACCGGAGGAACCCGGGGCTCCGCTGCGCTGCGCCCGCGGCTTGGGAACGGGCCGGGCGCGCTCGGGGTGCCTGTGGTGTGCGCCGACCGCTCCCGCGGTCACCGCCGTCAGGCGCTCTGCGGATCGCCGATCTCCTGGTCCTCGCCGCGGGCCTCGCCGGAGCTGATCTCGGCCTTGAACGAGTCGTCGTCCCGCAGGTCCGGGTTGGTCGCGTTGTCGGCCCCGCCGGGACTGGTGACGGCCTCGGGTTCGCCGGTGAACGTGGACCCGCGGAACCGGTTCGCCCCGGCCGGCACGTCGCCGGTCGCGTGCTTGCCGGACGCGAACTGGTCGCTCGTGCCGTCCGTGTCGTCCGCCCCCGACCGGTCCGACGGGCCGCTCTGAGACACGACCGACCCGCCGGTCCCGACGCCGACGAGGTCCGGGTCCAAGTCTCCGCCGCTGCCGGATCCGACGCCGTTGTCCCGCGCGCCGGCCCCGGCCGTCCGGGTCCCGTCCAAGCTCTCCCGGCTCCACGGCTGGGCGGCCCCGGGGTCGCTCATCTTCGTGTTGCGGTTCGTATAGTCCTGGTCCGCCTGAGACGCCCGTTCGACGCTGACGCCGAAGTCCCCGCCGGTCGCCACGTCCTTCGCCTGCTCCCCCTCGCTCCCGGGCTTCCAGTCGGCCAAGCTCTTCGGGTGGTCCGTCGGCGGCGGGACGTGTGACCCTCGCCGCGCGCCCTCGATCGTCGGGACGTCGCCGGTGTCGTCAGGGCTGGTGCTGTTGTTCGCCATATCGTCTGCTCCTTTCGAGAACCCGGCTCATGCAAACGGCGTGGCAGGCGGGCCGCGAGAAGGAGTCCGGCAACGATTTTCGCGTCCGGCCCGGTTCGGACGGGGTCCGTGCGGTGCCGGGGTGAGCGGTTGTTCACCTCGGCTCGCCTTGGCGTCGATCTGTCGGCGCGACCGGACAACTCGCCACGCCGGCCTGATTCGGGCAATTCGATTGTGCGGTTCCTGAAGTCGCGTAGCGGGTCGTCGCCTTGTGGTGCGGGCGTCTCGCCTGCACCTGTCCGGCAGGGACGGCCGCCGCCGCGCTCCCGCGTCGCCCCGCGCGCCCCGGGGGTTCGGGCGGGTACGCCCGCACTTGCAGCCGGGATGGCCGCACCCAACACCGCCGACTCATTACCTCGTTCCTGGAACCGCTCCAAGTCGGCCGGTGGCGCTGCGGCGAACTCGTTCCGTCAGCCGGTTCGCCGACGGGGGAAGGCGGGCCAAGTGCTCGGCGAGAGGGCACAGCCTTTCTGGGAGGGAGACGGCCGCGTTCCCCGACCATCCGCGGCACGCGGGGTGCAACTCGAGCGGCGGACGACAGCACGGCGCGGCCGTGCGCGACGTCGCGTCCGTTCGACCCCGCACCGGAGTCCCCGCCATGCGCCCGCCGATCTCCCGCCGCGCCCACGCCGTGGCCGAGTTCACGTTCATCCCGACCGTGGCCGCCGCCCCGGAGCTGTTCGGGTTCGCCGACGAGAAGGTGGCCGCGACCGCCTGCCGGGCACTGAGCGGGGCCGCCTTGGCGTCCAGCGCCGTCACCCGGGCCGAGTGGGGATTGGTGCGGGTGATGCCGTACTCGGCCCACGTCGCCGTCGACATCGCCAGCGGGCTGATGGCGCTCGCCGCCCCGTGGCTGTGCGGGTTCGCGGGCAACGCCCGGGCCCGGAACACGTTCCTGGCGATCGGGGCGACCGCGGTGGTGGCCGGGCTGCTCAGCCTGCCGGCCGAGGAGATGCCGGCCGACGCTCCGCTCACGCCGCTGGGCGACGGCGACGAGGTGGCCGACCGGCTGCGGCACCTCGTGGGGCGGTGAGCAGTGCGTGGCCGGGCTAGCGCCCGCTCACGCGTACCGGTCCGGCGACAGGATCGACAGGTCCTGCCCGGGCAACTCGGCCTCAGCCCCTTCCCCGCTCACCAGTCGGGCGACGAGCTTCCCCGTGGCCGGGCCGAGGCTGAGGCCCATCATCGCGTGCCCGGTCGCGACGACGAGGTTCGCCCACCGCCCCGTCCGGCCGAGGTACGGCAGCCCGTCGGGCGACACGGGCCGCAGGCCCTGCCACGGCGGCACGCCGTCGAAGTCCGCCTCCCGGAACGCCGGGTAGTAGTCCGGGACCGACCGGACGATGCCGCGGACCCGCCGGCGGCTGATCGACTCGTCCAGCCCGGCCACCTCCATCGTCCCCCCGAACCGGACCGCCTCCCCCATCGGCGTGACCGCCACCCGCGCCTCGGTCAGGATCGAGCAGAGCTGCGGCCGCTGGCGGGGCTCGGCCAGCGTGAGGCTGTACCCCTTGCCGGCCTGGAGCGGGATGCGGAGCTTCAGGCTCCGCCCGGCGGCGGCGGACCACGACCCGGCCGCCAAGACGAACGCGTCGGCCTCGATCTCGTCCCCGGCGGTCGTGCGGGCGGCGGCGACCCGGCCGCGACCGGCGGGCCCGTCCTCGGTTTGCCACCCGGCCACGTCGGTGCGCCAGCGGAACGTCGCCCCGGCCGCCTCAAGCCGGGCCTGCAGGTGCGCCATGAACCGGGCGGGGGACAGGTGGCAGTCGAGCGGGTAGTGGACGCCGCCGGCCACGTCCATCGTCGCGCCCGGGTCGAGGACGGCGAGGCCGGCGGGGTCGAGCACGTCGGCCGGCACGCCGAG
>JAQGHJ010000346.1 GCA_028288905.1 Phycisphaerales bacterium
GTCGCCGTCGTGCCGCTCCGCCGCCGGCTCGTCGCCGGGGTCCCGCAACTCCGGCTCGACGTGCGTCTCGAGCGGCTTGCGGCGGAGGGCGCTGTACACGACCGGGACGAAGAACAGGGTCGTCACCGTCGCGAACAGCAGCCCGCCGATCACGGCCCGGCCGAGCGGGGCGTTCTGCTCCCCGCCCTCGCCGAACCCGAGGCTCATCGGGAGCATGCCGAGGATCATCGCCAGGGCGGTCATCAGCACCGGCCGGAGCCGGGTCAGCCCGGCGGTCAGGGCCGCGTCGACCGAGTCCATGCCGGCGTCCTTCCGCTGGTCGTTGGCGAACGTGACCATCAGGATCGAGTTCGCCGTCGCCACGCCGACCGCCATAATCGCCCCCATCAGGGCCGGCACGCTGATCGTCGTCCCGGTGACGAACAGCAGCCACAGGATGCCGGCCGCCGCCCCGGGAAGGGCCATCAGGATGATGAGCGGGTCGACCCAGCTCTGGAAGTTGATCACCATCAGCAGGTAGACGAGCACAATGGCGAACACGAGCCCGGCCGCCAGCCCGGTGAACGACGAGCTCATGCTCTCGACCTGCCCGCGGAGGGTGAGCGTCGACCCCTTCGGGAGCTTGACCCGGTACTTCTCCACAACCTCCCGGACTTGGTCGGCCGCCCGCCCGAGGTCGGTGCCGGCGACGTTCATCTGCACCGACGCCGTCCGCTTGATGTTGTAGTGCGTGACGTTCGCCGGGGTCGACCCGCGACGGTTGGTGGCGAGGTTGCCCAGCAGCTGCGGCTGGGTGTCGGTCCGCCCGCCGCTCGCCCCGCCGCCGTCGCCCGTGCTGCCGGTCGGCGGCTGGATCGGCATGTTGTTCAGGGCCTCGACAGAGTCGACCCGGTACTGCGGGGTCTGCACGAGCACGTTGTAGGTGATGCCGGTCTTCGGGTTCAGCCAGAAATTTGGGGCCGCCTGCAGCGTCCCGCTCAGCGAGATCAGCAGGTTAGACGCCACGTCCCGCTGGGTCAGCCCGAGCTGGTCGGCCAGCGTCCGGTCGACGTTCACCCGGAAGTCCGGCGTGCTCGTCACCTGGGCCAGGTGCAGGTCGACGATGCCGGGCTTGTCCCGGAGCTCGGCCATCATCTGCCGGGCCAGGTCGGTATTCGCCGCGTCGTTCCACAGCGGGCCGGCGAACTGGATGTCGATCGGGCTGCTGAGCCCGAAGTTCAGCACCTGGGTGCTGATGTCCGGGGCCTTGAAGAAGAACGTCAGGTCCGGGAACTGCCGCGGCAGCTCCTGCCGGATCCGCTTCATGTACCCGGCGGTCGGCTTGTGGTTCTCGTTCAGGGCGATCAGGATCTCGCCGTTCGCCGGGCTGTTCAGCGTCCCGTCGCTCAGGGCGGTGTTGATCCCGCTGTTGGCGATGCCGATGTTGTCGAGCATCGCCTCCAGCTCGTCGGCCGGGATGATCTTGCGGACCGCGTCGCTCACCTGCCCGAAGTACACCTCGGTCTGCTCGATCCGGGTGCCGGCCGGGGCCCGGACGTGGAGCCGGATCTGCCCGGCGTCGACGGTCGGGAAGAAGTCCTGCCCGACCGTCGGCAGCAGGAACGCGACGCTGCCGATCACGATGACGGCGAACGCCCCGGTGGTGGCCAGCCGGTGGGCCAGCGCCCACTTCAGCAGCCCGCCGTAGTGCCGGCGGAGCTTCTCGAACTGCCGGTTGAAGGCGAAGTGGACGCGCCACACCAGCATGTACCGCCCGACGAGCACGAGCAGCGTCACGCTGGCGGCGGCCATCACGAGCCACAGCAGGACGGTGAGCTTGTTCGCCAGCAGCCAGGTCCACCCGGCCGCCATCGGGGCGGCCAGCCACGGGAGCCCGCCGTGGGCCGTCGCCAGCTTCACCCCTCCGACCAGCGCCGCGACCGCGACGGCCGCCACGATCAGACCGACCCGCCAGCCGCGGGTGTGCAGTCGCCCCCGCCACCGCTCGGCGAACGTCGCGTCGTGCTGGCCGTGGGCCGCGTGGTCCTTGTGCTCCAGCGCCGCCTTCGCGTGGGGGTCGTCCGGGTCGAGCTTCCCGCCGTACATCTCCACCTCGCCGGCCAGCAGGTAGTGCACCATCGTGGGCACGAGCGTGCGGCTCAGCAGGTAGCTGGTCATCATCGCGAACACGACGGCCAGCGCCAGCGGGGTGAACAGGTACCGGGCGGCCCCGCTGATGAACACGACCGGGACGAACACGATGCAGATGCACAGGGTGGCGACGAACGCCGGGACCGCGATCTGCTGGGCCCCGTCCAGGATCGCCCGCACCAGCCGCTTCCGCTGGTGCAGGTTCCGGTGGATGTTCTCGATCTCGACCGTCGCGTCGTCGACGAGGATGCCGACGGCCAGCGCCATGCCGCCGAGCGTCATCGTGTTCAGCGTCTGGCCGAGCATGGCGAGGACGAGGATCGAGCAGAAGATCGAGAGCGGGATCGAGACGACGACGATCAGCGTCGTCCGCCACGAGCCGAGGAACAGCAGGATCATCAGGCCCGTAAGCGCCGCGGCGATGACCGCCTCGGTGATGACGCCGGTGATCGAGCCCTTCACGAACACGCTCAGGTCGAACAGCGGCGTGATCTTCAGGTCGCGCGCCGCCGGCGGCAGGCCCGCCTGGATCGTCGGCAGCTTCGCCTTCACGGCGTTGACGACGTCGATCGTCGAGGCGTTGCCGTTCTTATAGATCGAGATCAGCACGCCCCGCTTGCCGTCGGTGTGGACGATGTTCGTCTGCACCTGGAAACCGTCGCGCACGCTGGCGACGTCCTTGACGTAGACGGTCGTGCGCGTGCCGTCGCTGTTGGTCAGCGTCTTGACCGGCAGGTTGTTGAGCTCGCCGACGACCTCCGGGCTGGAGTTGAGGCGGACCTGATACTCCTGCTCGCCGATCTTCACGCTGCCGGCCGGCAGGATCAGGTTCTGGGCGTTGACGGCGGCGCTGACGTCGGCGGGCGAGATGCCGTAGCTGTAGAGCCGGTTCGGGTCGAGGTCGACGACGATCTGCCGCTGCTTGCCGCCGTAAGGGTAAGGCACCTGGATGCCGGGGATGTCGATCAGGCCGATGCGGACGACGTTGATCGCGGTGTCGAAGAGCGCCTGCTCGGGGATCGTGTCGCTCGACAAGGCGAGCTGCATGATCGGCACGTTGCTCGCGCTGTACTGAATGATCAACGGCGGCTGCACGCCCGGCGGCA
>JAQGHJ010000365.1 GCA_028288905.1 Phycisphaerales bacterium
TGCCGCCGGCGTACCCGTTCGCGTCGCCCGACTTGTAGTACCGGTAGTACCAGGTGTCGATCACCGCCCCGGCCGCGTCCTGCACCTCGGCCGTCCGTAGGTCGCCGAGGTTCCCGAACGCGTCGGACGCCCCGGCCGTCCCGCCGTAGTACGTGTACGCGACCTGCCGGACGGTGGCCCAGGTGGTGCCGCCGTTCGTGCTCCGCCGGAGCGTGACCTTCTGGAGCTTGCCGGCGTTCGACCCGCTCGTCAGGTAGTCGTGCTTCCACGACTCGACGGTCGTCACCCCGCCGGCCGTGACGCTCCGCCGCAGCTCGGTCGGGCGGCCGGCCGAGTCGGACGAGTACACCGCCAGCCGCGGGGCCCCCGGGGCCTGCTGGCTCTTGAACGCCCCCCGCTTCAGGGCCGGAAGCGACGTGTCGAACGGGTTGTAGAATCGGATCTGGGTGCCGTCGGCCCGGCTGGTGTACGTGACCTCCTGCGCCCCGGACCCGTCGTCGGCGAACCCGAACGCCAGCGTGTCCAGGGCGTCGTGCCGGGCGGCGTAGGTGCCGCCGCCCACCTGGTCGAACCACTGGGCCTCGGCCCCGCTGTAAACCATCCCGAGCGACCCGTCCGGGCCGACGACGAGGGTCGGGGTGTCGTCCGTCACCCACCCGTTCCCGTTCGTCTGCAGCCGGGCGTACCCGGGGGTGTTCGACCAACTACGGGCCTGAGCCCACGGCATGCCGTACCCGTCGGCCGACAGGTCGGTCGCGCCCTCGAACACCTGCCCGTCCGAGTACCGGACCGGGTCCTGAGCCGCGACCGGCGGGCAGTCGCAATCGCCCAATTTGTTGTTCCTGTCGGGCGTCGTGTTCGGGCTGGTGGTCGGGTACGCGATCCGAAAGTCTTGGTCCGTGTAGACCGTCGATCCCTCTCCACCGTAATCGTATTGGGCGTCGTTGAGCCCGTCGCCGTTGTAGTCCGAGAACGAGTAACCCCCGCCGCTAATGGTGTACGGACCCGATGGTCCGGCACCGAGGATATAGACCCAGTAGGTATATCCGGCCGTGTCCGTATTGATGTGGTAGGTGCCGTCGCTCGCCGTCTGTACCGGAGAGGTCGGGCCAGGCACGGCCGGGTTTACGCCGTCGTAGTAGAACGGCCGGGAGTAGACGGTCCAGTTGGCGAGGCCGACGCGCGTCAGAACTCCGCCGACGTCGACCTCCTTGTAAATCTGTCCGGACACGGACGCGGTAAAGTGCGTCCGGGCCTCCAGCACCTCGACCGCCGCACGGGCGGCCGCCGCCGCCGTCGCCACCCGACCCGCCCCGCGACGCTGCTTCTTGTTCTTTGCCATGAGATGCAACCGATAGAGGTGACCGGCCGGCCCGACTTGTTTCGTCGGGCCGGCGCGCGAGGCGTGCGGCCGCGGCGGGCCGCGCTCGTCGGGAAGAGCAGGCAAGGAGCGGCACGACGCCGCGCGGGCGCGGGGCCGGCCGGTGCCGCTTCGGACTGAGTTGGAAGAGTTCGTCCCCGAGACGTGAGTCGGACGGCCGCGCCCCGTGCGGGCCGGCGGCCGCCGATCCCCTGATCCCGCAATCGCCCCCGCCGGGCGGCCACAGGTCGCGGGCTACAATGCCAACCGCACAGCCCACCGTCAAGCAATTAATTACCGGACTTGACCACAATTGGGCCCCGGTTTGGCAGCAGCCGGTTTCCCCCGCGACCGGCTGCCGCCGCGCGTCGGGCCGTTCCGCCCCTCCCCTCGCCGTTTCATCCGCCCCAACGCGCAGCGCCCTGTGGCGGATCAACCCGACGGTCAGCGATGAAACTGCCAACGCGGCCAAGCACGCCGACTTCGTTGCCCGGGCCAAGGCGGCCGGGGCGGAGCTGGCGGCGCTCCCGGAGCTGTCGCTGCTCGGGTACCCGCCGAAAGACCTGCTGTCGAAGCGGTCGTTCGTGGACGAGAACTAGTGGGCGGACGAGGGGCATTTCTCGTCCCTCGGTGCCGGGCGATTCATCGCGGAACGCCTACCGAAAACGACACTGGCGGTCCGGTACGCCTGTAGGCCACACAAGGGTCGTCACGCCCGATGCGGCGACGGGGTCAGGCCACCGTCTGACAGCCGCCGCCGATCCTCCGGGAGCCACAGGGCCGGGCTCATTCCGACGACGTGCTTGAACCGGGTCTCGAAGTGGGTCTGGTGGCAGAACCCGACCGCCCGCGCGACGTCCGCCGCGGCAGCCCGACCAGCTCCTTCCCTTCGTTCTCCACCGCCACACCCGCCGGCACCAGGTCCGTCGCCACCCTCGCCCAACGAAGAACGCCCCGGGCCAGGTCGGCCGGGGCGTCGGTGTTTCAAGGGCGGAGGGTGCCGCGAGCGGGGGGACTCGCGGCGGGGGGGTCATCCCCCGCCCCGCCGACACTGTACGGCATGGCGAGGCGGGGGCAAGGCGGGCGTGGCCTCACGGGCAGCAGAGGGCGAGGGCGGCGTCCGGCCCGAACGCCGGCTTCCCTAGTCGCCCGTTGGCCGCGTCGTGAGCGAGGCCGCTTCACATCTCGGCCCGCCGGAGCTCCGGCTCGTCGTACTGGGCGGCGTCGAACGCCGGCCCGCTTGCCGCCCGCCAGTCCCGCCACCGCCGCACGAGCGCGTCGTAGTCCGCCTGCGTCTTGTCCCCCGGCAGCAGGTACACGCCGTTCACGACCATTTCGAGCGCCTGCACCGCCTCGTCGCACGCCCGCCGGGTCGTATTGATCTCGCCGCGGACGTCGTGGTGCAGGACCGTCTCGTCGTCCAGCAGCGGCCACAGGTACGCGGCCGCCCGCTTGTCCTTCGTCGTCGCCAGCGCCCCCGCGGCGGCCACCCGCACGTGGACGTCCGGGTCGGCCAGCGCCCGGGCGGCGACGGCGAACGGGGCGTCCGCCAGGGCGGCTTGACCGTTCCGGACGACCGCCGACCGCACCCCCGGGTCCGGGTCG
>JAQGHJ010000375.1 GCA_028288905.1 Phycisphaerales bacterium
CCGCGGAAGTCACGTGCCCGGGCGGCCGATCCTAGCCGCGGGCCCCGCGCCTCAACGGAGCGAGCCATGTTCGCGGGCGGGTTCGGATTCTGCGGCCTCGACGTGGTCGCTTACCTCCTGTCGCTCCTGGCCGTGCCGGCGGGCGTCTACCTGCTCGCCCTCGGCCTCTCGCCGTCGCGGCGGGCGTCCGGGTCGTACGCCGAGGCGCTCGCCGGGCTCGTCCTGCTGGCGTGGGGCGTCTGGTGCCGGGCCGGATGAGGGGCCGGGCCGGATGAGCGGCCCGGCCGGGCTTCGCCGCCGCCCGACGCCCGAACGCGGAACACCCCGGCCGCGATGGCCGGGGCGTCAGCGGCTCGAGGGCGGAGGGTGCGGAGCGAGGGGGAAGTAACCCGCTCAGGCCCGCACCCTCCGGCACGGCCGGGGCGGAGTAACACGGCCGGGGCGGGGTAAGGCGGCCGGGGGAACCCCGCCGGCCGTCGCCGGCCGGCCGCGTCAGTCGTCCAGGATCTTCCCGACCCCGCGGCTGACGGCGAGCGCGGCCCCGCCGGTCGGGGCCGACAGGTCGACGAAGAACGTCTCGTCCGCCTCGTCGACCGTGTCCCCCCTCACCTGCACCGTGACCGTCTTGGACGTCTGGCCGGCCGCGAACGTCAGCGTCCCGGACGCGGCCGCGTAGTCGCTCCCGGCCGTCGCCGTCCCGTTCTTCGTCGCGTACTTCACGGTCACCGGCCCCGGCGCCGGCCGGTCGAGCGTGACCGTGAACGTGAACGCCGTCGTCTGGCCGGCCGTCCCCTCCTTCTTGGTCACGCCGTTCACCGACACCCGCGGGGCCGGCGGCTTGTCGTCGTTCAGGATCGTCCCGACCGCCGTCGACCGCGCGAACGCCGCGTTCGTCGGGCTGCTCAGGACCAGCCGGTACGTCTCGTCGTTCTCCACGGCCGCGTCCCCCTTGACCGTCACGTACACCTTGGCCGTCGTCCCGAACGCCGGGATGGTCGCCGTACCGCTGGCCGCGGCGAAGTCCGTGCCGCCCGTGGCGGTCCCGGCCTGCGTCGCGTACCGGAACGTGACCGGCCGGTTGATCCGCCGGTCGAGCGTGACCGTGAACAGCACGCTCCTGGTCGTCCCGGCCCCGCCCTCGGTGACCGCCGCGTCGGCCACGCTCAGGTAGGGCGGCGGCTGGTCGTCGTTCAGGATGGTGCCGACGCCCTGGCCGTCGGCGACCGTCAGGTTCGTCGGGTTCGACAGGTTCACCGCGAACGCCTGGTCGGCCTCGATGTTCCGGTCCCCGACCACGCTGACCGTCACCGTCTTGGTCAGTTCGCCCGGGCCGAACGCGACGGACCCGCTGGCCGCCACGTAGTCGAGCCCGGCCTGGGCCACCCCGGCGGCCGGCCCGACCCTGTCGGCCGTGCTCCAGTCGACCGTCGACAGCCCGGTCGCGTCGCCCGCCCGGGTGACGGCGAACGAGAAGGTCGTGAACCCGCCGTCCCCCTCGGCCGCCGACACGTCGCCGACCGAGACCGCCGGCGGCGTCGCGTCGTCGTCCAGGTTCGTCACGGACACGTCCGCCACGTCGGCGGCTGCCAGCGCGTCGTACGCCGGGTCGGCGCTCGCCGGGTCGCCGGTGACGATCGTGTAGGCCACGTCCCCGTCGTCGTCCGCGTCGTCCGCGCCGGTGACCGTCACGGTCTGCGGCGTGTTCCAGTCCGCCGGGGTGAACGTGACCGACGCCGCGCCGGCGTTGCCCTCGGCCGGGTTGCTGCTGGACAGCGGGACCGTCACGGCCGCGGTCGGCTGGCTGGCCAGCACGACGGTGAACGCGGCGGTGCCGCCGGCCTCCGTCGTCGTCAGCCCGTTGGTCGGGCTGACCGCGACGCCCGGGGTGTCGTCGTTCACGATCGTGCCGGTGCCGGTGCTCCCGACCGCCGGGACGGTCGCGTTCGTCGCGCCGGTCAACCCCAGGGTGAAGATCTCGTCCGGCTCGGCCACCCGGTCGCCGGTCACCGGGACGGTGACGGTTTGCGTCAGCGGGCCGCCCGCGGGGAAGACGAGCGTGCCGCCCGCTGCCGTGAAGTCGGAGCCGGCGGCGGCCGACCCGCCCGCCGTGGCGTAGTTCACGGTCACGCGGTCGGCGGTGCGCCCGGACAGCGTGACGGTGAACGTGAACGGGGTCGTGCCGGCGTCCCCCTCCGGGTCCGACACGCTGTCGACCGACAGGGTCGGGACCGGGTCGTCGTCGGCGTTCGTCACGGCCACGTCCGCCACGGCGGCGGCCGTCAGGGCGTCGAAGGCGGCGTCGGCGCTGGTCGGGTCGCCGGTGACGATCGTGTACGCGACGTCCCCGTCGCGCACCGCGTCGTCGGCCCCGTAGACGGTGACGGTCTGCGGGACGTTCCAGTTCGCCGGGGTGAACGTGACCGACGAGACGGCCGTCCCGCCCTCGGCCGTATTGTTGCTGGCCAGCGGGATCGTGACGTTCGCCGCCGGCCGGGCGGTCAGGACGACGGCGAACGCCGCGGTCCCGCCGCCCTCCGTGGTGACGAGCCCGCTCGTCGGGCTGACGGTGACGCCGGGCGGCGGCTGGACCTCGAACGCGCCGATGTCGACGGTGCCGTTGACCACGCGGGCGAACCCCGGGCCCCGCTGGTCGGTCGTGGTGCCGGCCGGAACGAGCAGGTTGTTGCCGGCGTCGATCGCCGGGCTGCCGGCGAGCAGGGCGAGGGTTCGGGTCGGCCCGCCGTTGTCGGCCAGCGGTCC
>JAQGHJ010000417.1 GCA_028288905.1 Phycisphaerales bacterium
GCGTCGGCGAGGCGATGGCGATCGGCCGGACGTTCAAGGAGGCCCTGCAGAAGTGCATCCGGAGCATGGAGGTCAAGCGGTTCGGCTTCGGCCTCGACAAGTACGACAAGTGGCTGAACGCCCAGAAGTCGGCGGCGTCGACGGCGACGCCCGCCTCAAGTGGCATGGGCGTCCCGCCCATGCTCCGGTCGGCTACCGCGGGGGCTGGTGGCTCCGGCACGCCTTCCGCCGCCCAGCCACAGCATGGGCGAGACGCCCATGCCACACCGGAGGGCCGGGCGCAGACGCTGGCCCCCCAGCGGGAGCCGACCGACCGGCCGGGCTGGGACGCCGCCGGCGACCAGCGGGCGGCTGTCGAGGACGCCAGCGACAAGACCACGCAGGGCGAGAGCCTCGACGGCGAGTGGCCGATCCCGGAGGCCAAGCTCCGGCGGAAGCTGAGCGTCCCGTCCCAGGGCCGGCTGTACTACGTCCGGTACGCCCTGAAGATGGGGTGGTCGGTCGATCAGGTCCACGGGCTCACGAACATCGACCCGTGGTTCTTGGCGCAGATGAATGAGCTGACGGCGTTCGAATTGGAGCTCGTTGCAAGCAACGAACCTGACAGTACAGCCTTCACCACTTATCTCCCCGATGAGCGGGCTCGACGCCGGCAGGCGTCGATCAGCTTACTGACGCGCGCAAAGCAGTACGGCTACAGCGATATCCAACTCGCGTCGATCTGGGGAATGAAGCCACACCAGGTGCGTGAGTTCCGCGAAGGGCTTGGAGTGAAGCCCGCCTACAAAATCGTTGACACCTGCGCCGCCGAGTTCGAGGCGTCGACGCCGTACTACTACTCGACGTACGAGGAACCGTACACGAAAGACGGCAAGCCGGTCGTCGAAGACGAGATTCGCCTCACCGACAAGCCGAAGGTCATCATCATCGGCGGCGGCCCGAACCGCATCGGCCAGGGCATCGAGTTCGACTACTGCTGCGTCCACGCGGCCTTCGCCTGCCGCGGGCTCGGGCTCGAGTCGGTGATGATCAACTCGAACCCGGAGACGGTCAGCACCGACTACGACACGTCCGACCTGCTGTTCTTCGAGCCGCTGACGCACGAGGACATCCTGAACGTCTGCGAGCGGTTGAACGGCAAGCCGTTCGGCCAGCCGGGCGGGCTCGTGAAGGGCGTGATCGTCCAGTTCGGCGGGCAGACGCCGCTGAACCTCGCCCGCGGGCTGAAGGACGCCGGCGTCCCGATTTTGGGTACCAGCGTCGAGTCGCTCGACGCGGCCGGGGACCGGGAGCAGTTCCGCGACCTTCTCCAGCGGCTCGGGCTCAAGCAGCCCGAGAACGGCATCGCGAGGAGCGTGCAGGAGGCCCGGGACATCGCCAAGCGGATCGGGTACCCGGTCCTCGTCCGCCCCAGCTTCGTGCTCGGCGGCCGGGCGATGGAGATCGTGTACGACCAGGACCAGCTCAACTACTACATGGCCAACGCGGTCGAGGCGTCGACCATCGTCGACGCGCCCATCCTCGTCGACAAGTTTCTCGACAACGCGACGGAGGTCGACGTCGACTGCGTCGCCGACTACGGACCGGCCGGCGGAGACGGCGGCCAGGCCGTCGTCATCGGCGTGATGGAGCACATCGAGGAGGCGGGCATCCACTCCGGCGACAGCGCCTGCGCCCTGCCCCCGTTCTCGCTCTCCCCGCAGATCATCGCCAAGCTCAAGGAGCAGACCAAAGCGCTCGCGAGCGCCCTCCGCGTCCGCGGCCTGATGAACGTGCAGTACGCGATCAAGGGCGACGAGATCTACGTGATCGAGGTGAACCCGCGGGCCAGCCGGACGGTCCCGTTCGTTGGCAAGGCGACCGGCGTGCAGTGGGCCCAGCTCGCGGCCAAGGTGATGGTCGGCAAGACGCTCGCGGAGTTGGGCGTGACCGAGCGGCCCGACCCGAAGCACACGAGCGTGAAGGAGGTCGTCTTCCCGTTCAACAAGTTCCCCGGCGTCGACATCATCCTCGGCCCGGAGATGCGGAGCACCGGCGAGGTGATGGGCATCGACGCGACGTTCCCACTGGCGTTCGCCAAGAGCCAGCTGGCGGCCGGCACGCTGCTGCCGACGAGCGGGAAGATCTACCTGTTGGTGCGGAACCAGGACAAGGAGGCGGTCATCCCGATCGCCCGGCAGTTGGCCGACTGCGGGTTCACGCTCGTCGCCACGGGTGGGACGTACGACGTGCTGACGAAGGCGGGCATCACGGCGACCCGCATCAACAAGCTGGCCGAGGGCCGGCCGCACATCGGGGACCTGATCCGCAACGGCGGGTTGAAGCTGATGATCAACACGCCGACGAAGAAGGGCCCGCAGACGGACGAGGGGAAGATCCGGGCGATGGCGGTGCAGTACCGGGTGCCGATCTTCACCACCCTGACGGCCGCCGCCGCGACGGCCGAGGCGATCGCCGCCATCCAGACGAGCGGGTGGGACGTGAAGCCGCTCCAGGCGTACCACTGAATCGGTCCATGGTTCGCTCGGAGTACAGTACCCATGTCCACCACCGACCACGGGCGTTTCGGCAAACCTCCCCCGGCTGACCCTCGAGCGGACACGTCGCTTCTGCGCCTGATGGCCATCGTGCTGATCGTAAACTCCCACTTGGAGTCGTTCTATCCGCGAGCATGGATGGCGGGGGGCGGACTGATCGGCAACATGTTGTTCTTCGCCGTTTCCGGATTCAGCCTAGCGGTGGCTGACATGGCTCGGCCGAGACCATTTGGCATTTGGTACCTTCGGCGGCTCACTCGCATCTATCCGGCCGTTGTTCTCGTTACCGCTGTCGACCTCTGCCTGCGGGGCCACTACCCGACCGACCTTCGGGACCTTGTTTCTCTATTCCTCTGGCCGACGAGCTATACATTCGTTGCTCTAATCGTTCCCTTTTACGCCGTGTACTACTGGGTCATGCGGCTGAGGAGCCGGCGGGCCTATCTACTGGGCTTGCTCGCGCTGTTACCCGCGTTCGGCGGCGTCTACATCTGGTATCTGAGGGGAGGTTGGTACGCTTCGCACTTCGGCATGCCGGTCTTGGCCTGGGCCACTTGGGTGTTCGGATTCCAGGTCATGTTGCTGGGCGGGTGGCTGGCGCTTCGGAGAGATGAGGAGAACGTTCGGCCGTGGATTGACTTGGCAGCGGTAGTAGCGGCCTTCGCGGTTTGCGTGGCTGCCAAGTATCTGGACCGCGTTCTGCACCGGGCGACCTGGTTCTCGGGGGCCGAGTTCTTCGGCGCAGCGGCGCTGTTTTACTTCGCCCTCCGAATGAGCTGGTCGCCAGCCGTCCTGGGGCTACGACGCACTGCCGTCTGGGCGCCCGTTGCGTTGATCTCCTCCCTCACGTTTGAGATTTACCTCGTTCACGAATTTTACATCCGGGCCGCGATGGCAGATTTGGGCCTCCCCTGGAACGTGCTCGGTCTGATGGTGCTTTCCGTCGCCACCGCGCTGCCGCTGTTCTGGCTCCTCTCGCGCATCGAACGGCGCCTCGGACAGCCCCGGCGGCGACAGCCGCGGCCGGAACTGCCGGCGATCGAGACGGCCGTGGATGCTCCAGCTGGCCGGCGCAAAGTTGAGCCGGCCATGACACCTCCGGATACCGTTCTCCCGCGATGAGCGAGAAGTTGGTGTACTGGGTGATCGTGAACGAGGTGACGGAACAGGGTACCGGTCGACGGGGCGAGCCCACCAATCGTGTCCGCCTCTCACTTTCCTAAGGCCGCGGTAAGCGTGCTGCTGCGAGCCGGCGGTAAAATGCGTCCAGCGCCCGGCGTAGTTCGTTAGCCGAGTCGCCACCGCCGCGAAGGGCAGCGGCCCGGTCCAGCGCGGGCGCGACGAACCGGCCGAGCCGCTTCATCAACGCCACGTCCTCGTCGGTCAGCGGCGGGGACGTCGTCGCCTGGCCCACTGCCGCTGCGTCCGCGGATGCAGCGGTCGAAGCCGCCGCGGCTGTCACCAGCGTCACGAGTCGTCGCTCCTGCTCCGGCGTCATCACGTCGATCCGACCGACAAGCACTCGGGTCGTCCCGGCCGGGGTCGGCGTGACGGTCAGCGGCAGCAGAGCGTCCGTCACCGGCCTCGGGACCGTGTACAGCACCCGGGTGCCCGGCTCGTTTAGCCAACTCGCCCGCCACGTCTCGACCATTGCCCGGGCCTCTCGCGGGTACAGCCCCTCCGCCACCAGGGCCTCGACGATCACGTCGGGCAGCGCCTCGCCGGCCGGTCCGGCCGCCTGTCCAGTTCCGGGCTTGCCGGTCGGTGGCAGTGACATCGCCCGGCGGCCGGCGACGTGGTCGTACCGGGCGAACCGGGTCGGGCCGCCGTCCGGCTCCGTGCGGACGAGGAACGCCGCCCCGATTGGGTCGGGGCCGGCGTTGCGCAGCTCGAACCGATCGTCGCCCGCGGCCGTCAGCGTGACCGGCAGGGTGAAGTTGCCAAGCCCGCGGTAGAACAGCAGCCGCTCCTCGTGCCGCTCGCCGGCCGGGCCGGTCACCTGCAGCAGGGCGGCGCCCGTCTCGCGGGCGCGGAAATAGTGGTTCGGCGCGGCCGCCGGTTGCAGGGTGCCACCCGCGACCGGCGTGCCCGAGGCGGCCGCCGGGTCCGGCGGCACCCGTTTGCCGTCGTCGCCGACCGACTTGGGGATGACGCGGACCGTCCCCCAGTCGAGGAACGAGCCCGCCGCCGTCGCCCCGGCCGCGCCCTCGCCGAAGCCCTGACCGTACGCCGGCCCGAACGCCTTCACGGGCGGATAGAACTCGGTCAGCGACCCGTTCGGGAAGTCGACCCGCACGTCGACGGTCGTCGGCGCGTCGTCGTAGAAGTACAGGACCGGCGTCTCCATCCGCTGCAGCGCGGTCGCCCCGTCCGCCTTCGCGAACAGGTCGGCAAAGGCGTCCTTCGGGCCGAGTTTGTACCCGTTCCGCTTGCGGTTCTGGACAAACGCCGGCAGGTCGCCGCCGATCTCCGTCCGGAACGGCAGGTGGACCCCATCCGACCCGGCGAACCCGGTGAACGTGCCCCACTCGTGGACGACGACCCCGCCGCCCGGCCGGGCCGGCCTGGTCGCCGGCCCCGCCGACGCGGGTGCGGGCGGCTTCGGCGGGCCGGACAGAGCCGCCACGGCCGCGCACGCGGCCCCGATCACGCAGACGCCGGCCGTCGCCAATAAGCTCCTCATCGTCGTGCTCCTTCTTGGGAAGCCGCCGGAACGGCGGCCCGCAGTACGGGAGTAGATTGGGCGGGGCGACTCATTACGCCCGGGCGGAAAATTCGCGGCGGGCGTATTGGGTCGGGCGGGTCGGTCTACTGGTACAGGGGAGGGGCGGCGACGCGGTGATGTTGCGTGGCGACCCGCCCGCGCTCGGGCTGGGACGCGAGCAGGCCGGGCGGTCGGACGGGCTGCCCCGGGCCGGCACTAGCTGGGCGGGGTGCCCATGCCGCCTCGGATAGCCGTCGTGCCGGAAGGGACGCACCGCATGACCGACGGGGAGCTGGTCTGTGAGGCCCGCGGCGGGTCGGCCGCCGCGTACGGGCAGCTCGCCCGTCGGCACGCCGTCCGCGTGCTGGCGGCGTGCCACGCCCGGGCCGGCCGCTCGGCCGCCGAGGACCTGGCCCAGGAAGTCCTCCTCCGCGGGCTGCGGGCGCTGCCGACGCTGGCCGACCCGGACAAGTTCGGCCCGTGGCTGCTCGGGATCGCGGCCCGCACCTGCCTCGACTGGCTCAAGTCGGCCAAGCGGTCGGAGGTGTCGCTCGACGCGCTCGGCGGTAGTCGGGACGGCACCGCGGCCGGGGGCGATGCGTTCCTGGCCTCGGCCGACGAGGACCCGTGCGGTGCCGCCGGCGACCGCCGGGAGCAGGCCGAGCGGCTGACCACCGAGGTCGACCGGCTCCCGCCCGTCTACCGCGAGGTCGTCCTGCTGTACTACCACCAGGATTGCACGTACCAGCAGCTGGCCGACCTGCTGGGCGTGTCGCCCGCGACAATCAACGCCCGACTGACGAGGGCTCGGGCGATGCTCCGGGCGCGGCTGATGGCCGCGCAGGAGTGATCCACGGGTTCGAGCCAACGCCGGCGGTGCGCCGCTGCGTCGACCCGCGGGCTTCGAAGGGATCGACCGATGAATTGCGACCGAGCCGCCAACCTCTTGTCCGCTCGGCTCGACGGCGAGGCCGTCACCAGCGGCGACGCGACCGCGCTCGACGCCCACCTGACCGGGTGCGCCGCCTGCCAGGCGGCGGCAGTCGAGGTCGAGATTCAGGACGCGGCCCTGCGGCGGGCATTCACCCCCCGCCGGGCTGTGGCGGCGGCGGTCGCCGAGCGGGTGTCGGCCGCGGTCGCGGCGGCCGCCGACGTGGACGCCGGCCCGCCGGGCCGCGGCGGGGATGTCGGCGGGTCCC
>JAQGHJ010000457.1 GCA_028288905.1 Phycisphaerales bacterium
GACCTGAACCTCGCCCTGGCGGCCCAGCAGGGGTACGAGTTCGTCAACCTCGACAGCAAGACGATCACGCCCGAGGTGCTCAAGGCCGTCCCCGCCCAGATCGCCACGACCCAGAAGGTGTTCCCGATCGCGTTCGACGCCGCGGCCAAGAAGCTGACCGTGGCCATGGCCAAGCACGACAACTACCAGGCCCTGGACGACCTGCGGCAGCTGATGGGGTACCAGGTCGACGCCGTGCTGGCCGAACCCGACGCGATCGACAAGATGATCGCCAAGCACTACAAGGCCGGCGCCGAGGACATCAAGGACCTGATGGCCGAGCTCAGCGCCGACACGGAGCTCAAGGGGCTGGCGAACCGGGGCGAGTCGCTCGACCTCGACAGCATCAAGAACGCGGCTGACAGCAACCCGGTCAAGAAGCTGATCAACCTCGTCCTGCTCCAGGCGATCAAGGACAAGGCGTCGGACATCCACTTCGAGCCGTTCGAGAACGAGTTCAAGATGCGGTACCGCATCGACGGCGTGCTGTACGAGATGAGCCCGCCGCCGGCCCACATCGCGCCCGCGATCAGCAGCCGGGTGAAGGTCATGGCGAACCTGGACATCGCCGAGCACCGTCTGCCGCAGGACGGCCGGATCGAGCTGCAGGTCAACAACCTGCCGATCGACCTGCGGGTCAGCGTGCTCCCGACCATGTTCGGCGAGAGCGTCGTCATGCGGGTGCTCGACCGCGGGAACGTGAACCTGGACCTGGACAAGCTCGGGATGCGGGAGGACGACCTCCACGGCATCCGCCAGCTGATCCACAAGCCGAACGGCATCGTGATCGTGACCGGCCCCACGGGCTCGGGTAAGACGACCACCCTCTATTCGGCGTTGCGGGAGCTGAACGACCCGAGCACGAAGCTGATCACGGCCGAGGACCCGGTCGAGTACGACATCGACGGCATCATCCAGTGCCAGATCAACACGGCGTTCGAGATGACGTTCGGCAAGATCCTCCGGTCGATGCTCCGGCAGGACCCGGACACGATCCTGGTCGGCGAGGTCCGCGACAAGGAGACGGCCGAGATCTCGGTCCAGGCGTCGCTCACGGGCCACTTGGTGTTCACGACGCTGCACACGAACGACGCCCCGTCGGCCATCGCCCGGCTGCTGGACCTGGGGCTCGAGCCGTTCCTCATCACCGCCACCCTGGAGGGGATCGTTGCCCAGCGGCTCGTCCGCCGGATCTGCGCCAACTGCAAGACCGAGTACACCCCGACCGAGGAGCAGCTGATGGAGCTGGCCCTGCGGCCGGAGGACGTGGTCGGCAAGACGTTCTACTACGGCAAGGGCTGCGAGAACTGCAACAACACCGGGTACAAGGGCCGGATGGGGTTGTACGAGATCATGACGTTCGACGACGACCTGCGGGACCAGATCATGCAGCACGCCAGCACCCAGGTGCTGCGGAACGAGTCCAAGAAGCGCGGCATGCGGACCCTCCGCGAGGGCGGGCTGATGGCGATCTACGACGGCATCACCAGCATCGAGGAGGTCGTCCGCGAGACGCTGAGCGAGGAAGAGTCGTAAGGGGATGAGGGGATTGTGGATTGAGGGGTCGGTCGTCCGGAGCCCCGAAGGGGCGAAGGAGCCCGAGCGTCATTGACGCTCGGGCTCCTTCGCCCCTTCGGGGCTTGGCCGTTCCAATCCCGTCCCGAACCCGGGACTCGCGCCCCGGGCTACGGCTTTGCCGCCCCTTCGGGACTCCGGACGATTCGCCCGACCCGCCTGCGGCGTCCGCCCGCCGATGAGCCTGATTTCACCCCATGGGTTCCCGCCCCTTCGTACGATTCGGGTATGCCGCGCCCGACCGCCGCTCGCGAACCGCCATCCCGCCCCGGCCAAGACGCCGACGTGCGATCCGCCCTGCGGCGGGGGAAGCTGAAGTACGCCGACCCGGACGCCCCGGGCATCGCCCGCCGGCGGTCCGGGCGGGCGTTCCGGTTCGTCGGGCCGGCCGGGGCGGCGGTGCGGGACGTGCCGACGCTCGCCCGCATCCGCAAACTGGCCGTCCCGCCGGCGTGGCGGGACGTGTGGATCAGCCCGGACCCGGACGCCCACATCCAGGCCGTCGGCCGCGACGCCCGCGGCCGCAAGCAGTACCGGTACCACGAGGGGTGGCGGCGGGTCCGGGACGAGGCCAAGTACGGTCACGTCGTCGAGTTTGCCCAAGCCCTTCCGGCGATCCGTGCCGCCGCCCGCCGGCACCTGAAACTGCCCGGGCTGCCGAAGCAAAAGGTGCTGGCCGCCGTCGTGCTCGTCATGGAGAAGACGCTGATCCGCGTCGGCAACGAGCAGTACGCCCGGCAGAACAGCTCGTACGGGCTGACCACGCTGCAGGACCGGCACGCGAAGGTCAGCGGTGAGGGGGTCAAGTTCCGGTTCCGCGGCAAGAGCGGCGTCGACCACGACATCGACTTGGACGACCCGGAGTTGGCAGACATCGTCCGCCGGTGCCGGGAGCTGCCCGGGCAGGAGTTGTTCCAGTACGTCGACGAGGCCGGGAGGGTCCGCGACATCGGGTCGGCGGACGTGAACGACTACCTCCGGTCCGTTTCCGGGCACGACTTCACCGCCAAGGACTACCGCACCTGGGCCGGCACCGTGCTGGCGGCCAAGGCGCTGCGAGGGTTCGAAACGGCCGTCGCCGCGAAGGCGAACACGGCGGGGACGGCAACGGCGCGACAGAAGGGCAAAGCCGGCGTGGGGAAGACGCCCGCCAACGACGCGGCCGGCGTTCAACCGCTGCCGCCGCCGCGGGGGCTCAAGAAGCACATGGTCGCCGCCATCGAGACCGTCGCCGCCCGGCTCGGGAATACGAAGGCCGTCTGCCGTAAATGCTACATCCACCCGGCCGTGCTCGACGCGTACCTCGACGGGTCACTGGCGACAAAGCTGAAAGACGACGTAGCGGCCGAATTGAAAACCGCCCGCCGGCGCGGGCTCAACGCGGACGAGGAGTCGGTCCTGCGGATGCTCCAGCGGACGCTGTGATACACCTCGGCGGACTCCACCCCTTGTCTTCCTACGCTCCGCTCAGGATGACAAGTGCGCGTGCCTCGCGACAACCGCTCCTGCCTCGTGGTGGCCGCGGGCGGTCCGAGCACGAGCAGACGTGACCCCATCCCCGGAGCCGCGGGCTCGCCCCTTGCACCGCCCGGCCGCAGCCGGTCAACTGCAACCGCCGCCGCTCTGCTCCCGCGCATCCCGTAGCGTACCCGTATGGACCCTCACGCCCCGGCCCCCGTCCGCGTCCTGATCTGGCACGAGCACCGGCACGAGAAGATCAACCCGCGGGTGGCCGACCTGTACCCGGACGGGATGCACGAGGCGATCGCCGCCGCCCTGCGACTCGACCCGCGGCTCCGCGTCGAAACGGCCACCCTCGACGACCCGAACCATGGCATCACCGCGGACCGGCTAGCCGACACGGACGTGATCGTCTGGTGGGGGCACATGGCCCACCATGAGGTGAACGACGACGCGGTCGACCTCGTCACCCGCGCGGTGTGGGACGGGACCGGCGCGGTGTTCCTGCACTCGGCCCACTTCGCCAAGCCCTTCAAGCGGCTGATGGGCACCGGGTGCGACCTGAAGTGGCGCGAGGCGGGGGACAAGGAGATCCTGTGGGTGACCCGGCCCGGGCACCCGCTGGTGGACGGGATCGACGACCACATCGTGCTGCCGCACGAGGAAATGTACGGCGAGTTCTTCGACGTCCCCGAGCCGGACGAGACGGTGATGATCAGCTCGTTCTCGGGCGGGGAGGTGTTCCGCAGCCTGATGACGTGGACCCGCGGGGCCGGGCGGGTGGCGTACTTCCGCCCCGGGCACGAGACGTACCCGACCTACCACGACCCGCAGGTGCTCCGGGTGATCCGCAACGCCTGCCACTGGGCCGCCACCCGGCCGACGCCGCCGGTGCAGCGGTTCGGCAAGCACGACGTCGGGTGGATGGACGCGGGGTAGCGGGGCGGCGTTACTCCGACCGACGCTACGTCACACCGCTTCCCGCTGGCTGAACCCCGTCGCCTGGTACCCCGCCTCGTTGACCGCATCCATCAACTGCGGCACGGCCACCTGCGACCGGTCGAACAGGACGGACGCCTGGCCCGAATTGAAGTCGACCTCCACCTCGAACACGCCCGGCAGGGCCGACAGCGATTTAACGATTGCCTTCTCGCACTTGTGACAGTGCATGCCGTCGACGCGGATCAGGGCGAGCTGGTCTTTGCTCACGTCCGTGGACATCGTCATCCTCCTCCATCGTCAAGTGGAGCAGATTGTACGGCAGCAGGGGGCCGGCGTTGCGTGACATTTTGCGCGGTGTTCACCCCGGCCCGACAACGTCATCAGAGCCGCCGGCCACGCGTCTCTTCGATGAAACGGCCTCAGCGGTACGAA
>JAQGHJ010000476.1 GCA_028288905.1 Phycisphaerales bacterium
AACTCCAGTTCGTACGGCATCCCGGGGTAACGGCTCTTGCCCGGGTGGGCCGGCCGCTTGTCGGTGAACATCACCCGGTCGCCGGTGCCGGTCGCGTGGATGATCTTCTTCTCCGTGCTGCCCATACCGGTCTTCGCCACCGTCTTGGCGTACACCTTCCGGTTGGCGAATAGGATCGCGTCGGCCCACCGCTCCAGGGCGGCGGCCCCGTCCTTCTGCATGGCGACTTCGTACGTGTCGTACGGGGCGTCGGCCGTCGGATCGTTGAATGTCTTGACGGCGACGTGGGCGATCAGGATGCAGCCCATGCCCCGCTCGTTGCGGAGGTAGTCGAGCGCCGTCAGCACGTCCCGCCACGGCTTCAGGGCCTCTTTATACCCCTTGCCGTACCCGCCGAGCACTCGCTCGATCTGCCCTTCGGCCAGGCCGTGAAGGCGGCACGTCTCGTCGAACACTAGCGGCTCCAGCGCGCTGACGCTGTCGATAACGAGCGTCTTGAAGTCGTGCGGGTCGGACGCGAGGGCCGACAGGGCGGCGATTAGCTCGCCGTAGCTGTTGATGGTCGGCGTCTTGGCCGCGTTGATCTCGTCGATGCCTTCCTCTCTGATGATCGGGAGGAATAACGGGTTAGGCGCGCCAGCCGCCCAAGTGCTTTTGCCGATACCCTGAACCCCGGGCATGAGGATTCGGGGGGCTCGCTCGGCTTTGCCGCGGCTGATACTGGATAGGTTGAAGGCCATCGTTTCGGTTTCCTTTCGATGATGCCGACCAGGGGGTTCGACTTGGCCGGTGGACGATGCTCGCGTTGTCGATGCTCATCCCGGCGAACGCGGCGGGATCACGCGGCCTTGGCCGCCTTCGGCCTCCGGGCGCGGGCGTTGATGATGCGGGCCACCTCAACTGCCTGCTCGGAATGCATGATCCGGATTGACCGGCGAAAGCTCCGTTGGCTTGGGTTCGCTTCGACCCGCTCGTCATGCCGACGGTCCGACGGGCGGCACGCGGCCAGGAATCGAGCTTCCTCGGAATCGCTCATCACCTTCAGGCGGAACCACCAGATCGTCATGCCGGCGGCCCCGGCCCTGGCCGCGTTCTTTTGGTTGAACCGGCACCCGTCGGGGAAGAGCCGTCGGAACCTCTGAACCTGCGTCGAGCACGCTCCTAGTGAACGCAACCAGTCGGCCGTGATGAAGCGGGGAACCTTGACGGTGGGCATGGGGGAGTCTCCTTGGTTGGGCCGACCGGGATCATCGGCGAGCCGGCGGCCGAGACGTGAGGCGGGTAAGGGCGGCGTACGGTTCGGTTAATTGCGGTGGTTAATCGGGTCCGCTACAGGCCAGGTACTCCAGCCGTTGCGGCGATCTTCGGCCGGGGCATGAGATCCCGAGGAGCCGCAGAGAATGGCCGGCCGGGCGTCCGTTGGCGGCGTCGAACATGCCGACGGGGCGGCGAGAGGGTAGAACGGCACGACGCTCGCCGGGAGGCGGGCCACGTCGCGCACGGCGGCGGCCGTGGACGCGGCCCAATACTCGGTCGGGTGGCGGGTCGGCTGGTTGCCGTGGCCGGGGTACTGGCAGCCGTGCCAGAATAAGCCCCGCCGCGGGTCGTCGATCAGCACGCGGAAGGTGTCGGGCGGGGATGCGGGCGACCCGTAAGGCGACCCGTAATGGACCCGGGAATCCGGGGCAATTTGTTCGCCGTCCGTTCGGGCGGCGGGCGACGCCGGGGCGTCCGCGGGAACCGCGGAATCCGAGGCGTTTACAGGGATTTCAGGGGATTCGGGGGAACGGGTCGCCGGGGTCGGCGATCCATTTGTAAAGCGGCGAAGGGTCAAACCTTCCGGGGGTTCGAATCCCCCTCCCGGCTCTTTCCCCTTCGTCGTTCGGCCGTGTAGCGATCGGTAACAATCCGTAGCACGAGGTGCACCGCGAATCAGTCGGTCGATCGGGCTTAGGGTCCGTCCGTAACACGGGCTTCTATCTGCCTTCTATCTGCTTTGTTCAACGCGTGAAGGCCGGAGGCGGCCGTCGATGTTTTGAACAGAGCTGATTCCTACCCGTGCGTTCTCAAGGGAACGACCACTGAGCAAGCGACTGCCGTCACGGGCGTTAAGGGGAGCGACGCTCCGGGAACCGCTCTAGCACGGGCTGGAAGCCCGTATCACGGAGGGGCCGGCCCGAGGCTCGGGTGTGCTAGTCATCCGCTGAACTCATTATATCAAGCGGCCGATTTGGTGCGGCCGCCCCGATCACCCTCAGGATCGGCCGACCCAGCCGCCGGGCGGGCGGGTGGGAGCGGGCGGGTGGGGGGTCGCGAGCCGCTCGACCGTGGCGGCCAGCTGTTCGAAACCGGTCAGGGCCTTCACCAAGTACTCCTGCGCCCCCAGGTCCAGCGCCCGCTGGCGGGCCCCCGGGTCGCTCAACGCCGAGTACATCACGACCGGCACGCCTTGGGTCCGGGCGTCAGCCCGCAAGGCGGCCAGCACGTCGTACCCACTCAGGCCCGGCAGCATCACGTCCAACAGCACCAAGTCGGGTCGGCTCGCGAACGTGAAGTCCAACGCGGCCGGCCCGTCAGTCACGCACGTCGCGTCGTGGCCGGCGTGCCGGAGCAGCCGGCCCAGCATCGAGCACTGGTCCGGGTGATCGTCCACCACCAATACGGTACTCACGGCAACACTCCCTCAAGGCATCCGGCCGTTGGATCTCGAATCGGACGCGCTTACTCCACGTCCGGTCCCGATCCAGATAACATCGGATCGGCCCCCGTTAAGTATGCCGTGATACGGGAAACACGGTCCGCGAATAACCCTAGAAATTCACGAAAGTTCATGCGAGCGGGCTCAACCGAGTTTTCCCCATATGTGTGGACGATCACTCGTAGGCGAAAGACAGAGGGAGACTAGTAAGAACGACGGGAGGACTGTGAACACGATGCGAGATGGGAAAGGCGGGGTGCGATGGGCTGTGGGTAAACCGCTACCCGTGGCCGGGCTAGGGCTCGCGAGTCTGTTCGGGATTCAAAGCAACGCTCAAGATTGTGTAGCGGGTCCGGAGGAGCCCCAGCTGGAAGGGTGGGCTCGAAACGTCCGGACCATCCAGGTGCCGGAACCCCGCCCTTCCGGGTGGGCTACCCAGGGTCTGCTACACAAGTTCACGTAATGCCAATGCTATAGCCACTTGGGGCCCCTCACCCCAACCCTCTCCCGGAGGGAAAGGGGGCCGAAGCTGGTGGGGCCGGTCCCGGCGACCGGCTGGGAGGCCGCCCCTGCCCGCCCCGCTCACCGACCGAGCAGGGCGGTCAGCTCGGCGAGGAACTTCTCCGGGTCGACCGGCTTCACCACGTGCTGCTGGAACCCAGCCGACAGCGCCTTGAGCCGGTCCTCGCCCCGCGCCATCGCCGTCAGGGCGACGGCGGGGACGGGGGCGGCCTTGGCCTTGCGCTCGGCCGATCGGATGCGGCGGACCAGGGCGTACCCGTCCGTCCCCGGCAGCCCGATGTCGCTGACGAGCAGGTCCGGGCGGGCCGCCTTGAACGCCGCGAACCCGGTCGCCGCCGTCTCGGCCAGGGTCACAACCGCACCGGCGTCCCCCAGCAGCATCTGGAGCGCCCGGCGGCTGTCCGGGTCGTCCTCGACGACCAGCACCCGGAGCCCGGCCAGCCCGACGGGTCCCGACGCCGACGCCGACGCCGACGCCGACGCCGATTTTTTTACCCTTGGCAAGGGCAGGCGGACAATAAATGTCGATCCTTTTCCCTCGCCGGAACTCTCGGCTTGGACCGTTCCGCCGTGCAGCTCGACGAGCTGCTTGACGATCGCCAGCCCGAGCCCCAGCCCGCCGACCGTCCGGGTCGTGCTCGCGTCGGCCTGCCGGAACCGGTCGAACACGTGCGGCAGGAAGTCCGGCGGGATGCCCCGCCCGGAGTCCGCCACCCGCACCTCCACCTCGTCCCCGTGCCGCCACACCCCGACCGTCACCCGCCCGTCGGCCGGCGTGAACTTCACCGCGTTCGTCAGCAGGTTCCACACGACCTGTCGCAGCCGGTCCGGGTCCGCCCGGACCCGACCCACCCCGTCCCCCAGCTCGACCTCAACCCGCACCCCCTTCGCCTCGGCCGTCGGCAGGATCGTGTCCACCGCCGCCCGGACGACCGGGCCCAGCTCGGTCGGCCGCAGGTCCAGCCGCAGCTGCCCGGCCGTGATCCGGCTCGTGTCCAGCAAATCGTCGATCAGCTCCCGCTGGGCCTCGGCGCTGTTCCGGATCGCCTCCAGCCCTTCCTTCGCCTGCTCGGGGGTGACGGCCTTCGTCTGGAGCATGCGGGCCCAGATCAGGATCGCGCTCAGCGGGGTCCGCAGCTCGTGGCTCAGCGTCGCCAGGAACTCGTCCTTCAGCCGGGTCGCCGCCTCCGCCTGGTGGCGAGCGGCCTGCTCTCGGGCCAGCAGTTCAGCCCGCTCCTCGTCGCTCCGCTTCCGCTCGGTCTCGTCCCGCAGGATCTTCACGTACCCCTCGACCTCCCCGCCCAGTCCCCGCAGCGCCGCCAGCGACCCGCTCGCCCAGAACCGCGTCCCGTCCTTCCGCAGGTGCCACCGCTCGTCCAGCGCCCGCCCGGTCCGGGCGGCCGTCGCAATCTCTTGCTCCGGCGCCCCGGCCTCCCGGTCCTCGGGCGTGAAGATCGCCGCCGACGGCATCCGGATCGCCTCGGCCTGGGTGTACCCTATCGTCTGCTCGGCCGCCCGGTTCCAGCTCGTGATCCGGCCGCTTGGGTCCTGCAGGAAGATCGCGAAGTCCCGCGTCCCCTCCACCACCATTCGAAACTGCTCCTCGCTCGCCCGCAGCGCCGTCGCCAACTGGTTCCGCTCGCTCAGGTCCGTCAGCGCGGTCAGGACCGCCTTGGGCTCTCCGGTCGCGTCCCGGTCCAGCGACCACCGGACCAGCGTCTCGACCCGCCGCCCGTCCCGGGCGTGCTTCGTCACCTCCCCGACCACCCGGTCCTTCCGCCGCAGCTCCGCCAGCAGTTGGTCGAACGGCAGCTCGCCCTCGGCCCGGAGCAAGTCCTGCAGGTTGCGACCCGCCGCCTCGGCCGCCGTCCACCCGAGCAGCGCGGTTGCCCCCTGGCTCCAGTAGATCACCCGGTTGGCCGTGTCCCGGACGATGAACGCGTCGGAGCTCTGGTCGAGCAGCCGGGCCTGCTCGGCCTGCGACTGCTCGCTCCGCTTGCGGTCCGTGATGTCGACGAACGTGATTACGACCCCGTCGATCCGGTTGTCCGCCGTCCGGTACGGCAGCACCCGGCGGACGTAGCACAGCCCGGCGTCGCTCCACGTCTCCCGCTCGATCGGGACCAGCTTGGCGAGCACCGTCCGGGCGTCGTCGATCAGGTGCGGGTCGGTGAACTTGAGGTTCAGGTCCACGAGCGGCCGGCCGAGGTCGGACGGGATCAGGTCCATCAGGTTCCGGACGGCCGGGGTGAACCGGCGGATGCGGAACCGGGTGTCGAGGAACACGACGGCGATGTCCGTGCTGGCCAGCAGGCTGCCGAGGTCGTTGCTCGTCGCCTCGTGCTCCTCCATCTTCGCCTGGAGCTGGGCGTTGACGGTCGTCAGCTCCTCGTTCATCGACTGGAGCTCTTCCTTGCTCGTCTCCAGCTCCTCGTTCGTGCTCTGCAGCTCCTCGTTGACGCTCGTCACCTCCTCGTTGGAGGCCTTGAGCTCCTCGTTGCTCGTCTGGAGCTCCTCGACGGCGCTCTGAAGCTCCTCCCGGACCCGCAGAAGCTCCGCCTTGATCGAAGCCGTACCCTCGGTGGGACCCTGGGTGGTCTGAGTAGTTTGGGGAGGCGGTTCCGGTCGCGATTCAAAGCTGATGAGGAAGTAGCCGGCGGCGGCTTTGGGGTCGAGCGGGGCGGCCGTCACCCACACCCGCTGGGAGCCGTCGTTAGCATTGACCAACCCGTCCCGGACAGTGACAGATTCGCCCTGGGTCGCCGCCTGGTGCACGGCGTTGCGGGTCACCCCGCGGACGCTGTCGCGGGCCAGCGCCAGCAGTTCGCGGGTCGGCTCGCCCGGCGGCTGGGCGAGGAACGGGTCGGTGTTCCCGTGGTAGTAGATGACCCGGTAGTCGCGGTCGACGACGACGGCGGCCGGGGTGAACCGCTCGAGCAGCACCCGGTTCGTGACCTGGGGGATGCTCGGGCGGGCGGTCGGCAGCCGGGCGGTCCAGGATGGGTCCCGGTCGTTCGCACCGGCCCCGGGAGCCCCGCCGGGGCTTGGCCGCGGACGCGGGAGCGGGAAGTCGAGCCGCCCGTGCCGGGTCGGGCCGAGCCGGCGGAAGATCCGCCACTTCTTGTCCACCGTCTGGAACTGGTCGTCGACCCCGGCCACCGTCTCGCTCGTCCCGAGGAACAGCGTCCCGCCCTCCCGGATCCCGAAGTGCAGCAGGGCCAGCACCCGCTGCTGGACGTCGGGCTCTAGGTAGATCAGCAGGTTCCGGCACGAGCAGACGTCGATCCGACTGAACGGCGGGTCCTGCAGGATGTTCTGCGGGGCGAACACGATCATCTCCCGCAGCTCCCGCTTCACCCGGTACAACGCGTCGTCCCGGTCGAAGAACCGCTCGAGCCGCTCCGGGCTGACCTCCGCCTCGATCCCGCCCGGGTACAGCCCGGCCCGGGCGTGGGTCAGCGTCCGCTCGGCCATGTCGGTTGCGAACACCTTGATGTCGAAGGATTTGCCGGCCGCCTCGGCCGCCTCGGTCAGCAGGATCGCCAGCGAGTACGCCTCCTCCCCGCTGCTGCACGCCGTCACCCAGCACCGGATCGCCGACTCGTTCTCCCGCTCGGCCACGAGCGGAGCGACCACCTTCTCCCGCA